>JAZOPW010000223.1:0-7386 GCA_045655785.1 Eubacteriales bacterium | reverse complement strand
GGGGGCCCGGGGGGGGAAGGGAAACTTCTTAAAAGAAGTTTCCCTCCCCCCGCACCCCCATCCTTTCAAGAACTTTTCAAACAATTTTCTAAACTGTTTTTCACTTTCGTGCGCACAAGGCACAGCGAAAAGTTGAGGATTTACGGTTTTGCTCGTACCCATTTTGTAGGGCATCGTTTGCAACCTGCCTGCTCTGCCAAACGACCTTGTCGTTCATATGCTCCAACCATTAAAAACATCTAAAAAGCACACACGTATTGCAAAATCAAGGCATATGTAGCGCAAAAAACACGCAAACGAAAATGAAATGCACATTGATTATACCCCCTTGTTCTGTTCGCACCAACCTATTTTTTGTTAAAAGGTTTTGGAGGTTGGGGGTGCGGGGGAAGGGGTCTTTTATCAAAAGACCCCAGCTTGCTGACAAAGTATGCTTTTGAAATCGCGATCAGCAAAATGAACAAAGCAGATCAATCCAAAGCCTCCCTTGTGTAAAGGGAGGTGGCATTTTCGCAAGAAAATGACGGAGGGATTGTGAAAAACAATCGTCTTTTTATCCAAAACAATCCCTCAGTCACGGCTTGCCGTGACAGCTCAGCAATTGCTTGCGATTGCGGGGCGCTTGCGCCTTTCTTTCTCACAAGAGAGCCTTGGGTTTGTGCAACTTTTCAAGCCTCTTCTTATCAATGAGGTTTGTCAGCATCCTGAAGCTTTTGAAAAAAGCTTGACCAAAACTTTCGGCAAACTGACGAAACGATATTGTTTCGTCTACAGTCAGAGCCTTCCCCTTGAGGGGAAGGTGGCAGCGCAAGCTGACGGATGAGGTGGTTTAATATAAAGTTTCAGTTCTTACAACGTACTACAAAAAGCATGAGAACGAAAAAGCTCTGCGAATTTACATAAAAAACCAAGGTTGAGTATTTTTCTCTCGTGAAAGTGAAGCAAATTTAAGCATTGTTTTGCTTTACAGCTGATAATCCTGCGTCTGCTCTCGGCGAAGCTCGGTGGGGGTCTTTCCTGTCTGCGCCTTGACGATCTTCCGAAAATACGCGATCGACTGGAAGCCCATGCGATTGGCGATCTCCTCTACGGGCAGGTCGGTCGAGCCGAGCAGGGTGATCGCCTTTTGCGTTTGGATGCGGTTCTTTTCCTCGATCGGCGTCGTATGCGCGTAGGAGCGGAAAAAGGCATAGAGCCCCGATTCGCTCATGCCGCAATGTCGGGCAAGCTCCTCTACCTTGAACTGCGGATGCTGATAGATATAATGCCTCGCCTTGGACAGCAGCTCGCGTTGCGGATTGGGATCGCTCCGTTTCATAGTTGGAAACGTCTCGCCCAAAAAGGCGTACAAAAGTCCGATGGACGAGGTTGAAACGCCCTCGGAAAGCGGCAGGCGGTCGAGGTAGGCAAGCGCGGTCTCGCTCGGATTCAGCTTTTGCAGGGCGTAGAGCTTTCCCGATTTGCAAGGAAAGAAGTCAAAGCCGTAGGACTCCCACTCGACCTTAGGTTCTCTGCCGCCGTCGGGGGTCCAATAGGATTGATAGCGCAAGCCAAGCGGAATATAAAAAATCTCTCCCGCGCACAAGCTGAGCGTTTCTCCCGTCTCCGCCACGATCACAGCACTCCCTCGCCGCATTCTTGCAACGAAATGGCAATCGATTCCGCCCGAATTGTCGGTATGCCTTGCCCTGTTCAGCGTGATCAGCCGAAACCGAAACGAATTATAGAAATGTATATTGTCCATTTTAAAAAACTCTCTTTTTTTACGAAAAATTGGAGGATCGTGTCCTATATTTACAGTATAGCACATTGCGCGAGGCTTGTCAATATGGTAAAATAGAGAATAAGTTGCTTTACAGTTTATCAGATCGACATTTTTGCGGAGGTAGCATGAAAAACAAGAATATTATTTTTACCGCTCCCGGCATTGCCGAGGTGATAGAAAAGGACATGCCCACGCCCGGTGCGGGGGAGGTGCTGATCCGTATGCTTCGCACCACCATCAGCTCAGGCACCGAAAAAGCCAATCTCATCGGAGACGCCAACGTCGATTCCTCCCACGCCCCAGAGGTATCCTTTCCGCGTCAGGCGGGCTACAGCGCTTCGGGTATCGTGGAGGCGATCGGTGACGGTGTGACGAGTGTACAGGTGGGTGACCGCGTCATGGCAGGCTGGACCAAGCACGCACAGTATTGGGTACGTCCCGAAAAGAATGTTTACCGTCTGCCCGACACGGTTGATTTTGACGAGGCGGCGTTGGTTCACATTGCCACCTTCCCGACGGCGGCGCTGCGCAAATGTCGCGTCGAGATCGGTGAATCGGCAATGGTGATGGGGCTTGGTGTGCTTGGATTGATCGGCGTTCAGCTTTTGCGCCTTGCGGGGGCGGTTCCCGTCATCGCGGTCGATCCCGTCAAAAGCAAGCGCGAGCAGGCACTTGCTCTTGGTGCCGACTATGCCCTCGATCCCTTTGAGGAGGACTTTGCCGCGCGCGTGAAGGAATTGACGGGCGGCGGTGTGAAGGCGGTTCTGGAGGTCACGGGGCTCGGCTCGGGGCTGGACATGGCGCTGGACTGTGTAGCGAAATTCGGTCGCGTTGCCCTGCTCGGATGCACGCGCAATTCGGATTTTTCGATCGACTACTACCGCAAGGTACACGGTCGCGGTGTCACACTGATCGGCGCGCACACGATGGCGCGTCCCAAGCAGGAGTCCTCGAACGGCTGGTGGACCGAGCGTGACGACACCAACGCACTGCTGGAGCTGATTCGCCACGGCAGGCTTAATCTGGGTCAGCTGATTGAAGAGGTACATTCCCCGATGGACGCCCCCGCGATCTATGCCCGACTTGCCGCCGAAAAATTCTTCCCCGTTGTACAGTTCGACTGGACGCGCCTGTAAGAAAGGAGCGCAGATATGAAGCCCATCAGAATTGCGCAGATCGGCATGAACCGATACAGCCACGCGCCCGAGATCTTTTACACGATGAAAATACACCCCGAGCTGTTTGAGCTTGTAGGCTACGCATTGGTCGAGGATGAAAGAGAGACCTGTGCCGACAAGCTGAAATGGTTTGAGGGATATCCCGAATTGACCTTGGATGAGATCTTAAACGATCCCACCATTGAGGCGGTTACGGTAGAGACCGACGAGATCCATTTGACCAAATACGCGCTTTTGTCCGCGGCGCACGGCAAGCACATCCATATGGAAAAGCCGGGAAGTCAGAAGCTTGACGACTTTGAGCGTCTGATCGAAGCCGTCAAGAAAAACCGAAAGGTCTTTCACATCGGCTATATGTACCGCTACAACCCTCTGATCTCCAAGGCGATCCGTCGCGCGAAGGCGGGAGAATTCGGCACGGTCTACAGCGTGGAAGCGCATATGAGCCGTCTCGATTCCAAAACCACGCGTGAATGGTTCGCAAGCTTCAAGGGCGGCATGATGTTTTATCTCGGCTGTCATCTGGTCGATCTGGTGATGCAGATACAAGGCGAGCCGAGCGAGGTGATCCCCCTGAACACCCACACGGGGCTGGACGGCGTTGACACCGAGGATCTCGGCTTTGCGGTGCTGAAGTATCCCAATGCGATCTCGGTGATCCGCATGGGAGGAACCGAGGTGGGCGGCTTCCGGCGGCGTCAGCTTGTAATCTGCGGCTCGAAGGGAACGCTGGAGATCAGACCGCTGGAGGCATCGATCCCCGAGGCAGAAAGAGGAAAGTTCTGGCTTTATACCGAAAGCTCCGAATACAGCTTAAAAACCGGCACCAAGCCCGATCACATTTGTGAGAAGAGCGAGCCCTTCCAACGCTACGAGGCAATGCTGGCGGCATTTGCGGCAATGGTTCGCGGCGAAAAGGAAAACCCCTATACTGCCGATTATGAGCTGCAGCTTTATCGGGTGATATTGAAGTGCTGCGGAATAGAGGGAGTATGATGAAATGAAAAAAATATTACTGATCGCAGGCGGCGGCACACTTGGCACACATACGGCAAACGAGCTGCTTCGGCTTGGATATGCGGTTGACGTGATCTGTCCCGAGGAAAAGGTCAGCCATCATCCGAATTTGCACTTTATTCAATCACTTGCAACCAACGAGCTTTTGACCAATCTGTTTGCAAAGCAACGCTATGCCGGCATCGTGAACTTTATCCATTACAAATCGCTTGACGAGTATAGACAGGTACACGGATTGTTGATCAACAACACCGACCATCTCATCTTTTTGTCCTCGTACCGCGTTTACGCCGATCTGATGCATCCCATTACCGAGGATGCTCCCAGGCTGTACGACGTGAGCGACGACAAGGAGTTTCTTGCAACCGAGACCTACGCTGTCCCCAAATCGCAATGTGAGGACTTTTTAAAGACCGAATGTAATGGACAGCCTTGGACGGTGGTTCGCCCAGTGATCTCATTTTCGCAGTATCGATTGGATCTGTATATGCACTCAGGGCAGACGCTTCTGGAAAGTGTGAAATCGGGAACCCCTCTCTATATTCCCGCTTCTTCCAGATATTTGGGAGCAGGGCTTGATTGGGCGGGGAACAGCGGCAAGCAGATCGCCAATCTGCTCTGCAAGCCGCACACCTTTGGAGAGACTTATACGGTATCGTCCGCGCAAAATCTGACGTGGGACGAGGTCTCGGTGATCTATGAAGAATTGATGGGCGTTCGGGTGGTATGGTGCTCCGATGAAACCTTTTTTGAGCACTATCCGAAATACAGGGGCAAGGATTGGAGATTGATCTATGACCGTAGGTTCAACCGCACGATTGATAACTCCAAAATTTTGGCAGCAACAGGACTGACGCGCGAGGACTTTTTACCGATCCGCGAAGGAATTATAGAAGAATTGAAACAAATACAGAAATAAAGGAGAAAGCTATGAAAGCGATCTTGGTAGATAAAAAAGACAGAAGCCTGCATTGGAGCGACGTACCCGATCCCGTGATGGGAGACGAGGACGTATTGGTTAAGATCGAGGCGGCGGCACTGAACCGTGCCGACCTGATGCAACGCGAGGGCGATTATCCGCCTCCTCCCGGATGCCCCGATTGGATGGGACTTGAGATCGCGGGTACGGTCACGGCTGTTGGTGTCGAGGCGGCAAAAAAATCGAATTGGAAGATCGGTGACAAGGTCTGCGCCCTCTTGGGCGGCGGCGGATATGCGCAGTATGTCAATGTGAAATATGATATGCTGATGCCGATCCCCAAGAACTGCTCAACCGTCGAGGCGGCGGCAATCCCCGAGGCGTTTGCCACCGCGTATCTGAATCTTTTCATCGAGGGTAAGATTCAAAAAGGAAACACCCTTCTGATGCATGCGGGCGCGAGCGGACTTGCCAGCGTGGTGATCCCCATGGCAAAGGCATTCGGCATCCGTGTCATCACTACGGTTCTGTCGGACGAGATCGCGGCGTCGATCACACACCTGGGAGCTGACGTTGTGGTCAACTCGCGCAAGCAGAATATTGCCGACGTCCTCAAGGCAGAATTGGAGGCGGGACATCCCGTTGACGTTGCCATTGACTGTCTGGGCGGCGAAATGATGGGAACCTGTCTTCCCTACCTTTCCCACGGCGCACGTTGGATCATGATCGCGGCTCTGGCGGGAACCAAGACCGAGATCGACCTCAAAAACATCTACGTCCGCAACGTCCGCATCATCGGAAGCACGCTCCGCTCGCGCACGCCTGCAGTCAAAGCCGAGATCCTTGCAAGCCTTGTGCGCGACGTCTGGCCCTACGTGGAAAAGGGCTTGATCAAGCCCACGGTCTGGCGTGTGCTTCCCATTACCGAAGCAGAGGCGGCGCACGACATTCTTTACCGAGGCGAGAACGTCGGCAAGGTCGTCCTGACGGTGGATTGACATGGAGCGCGCTTCCACACCCCGGGTAATTGCACTGAAATACGGTGAGACCGATCTGCCGCTCCGAATGGTCTTTTTCGGAAGCCACTCCGAGGAACGCGAGCCGATCTCGCTGACGCTGTATCTTGTCCGCATCGGAAAACGAAACATTTTGATCGACGCGGGATGCGATACCATGCCGGGATTTCAGCTGCGGCATTTTTGCGGTCCCGTCGAGGTCTTGCGGCAATACGGACTTGCACCGCACGAGATCACCGACGTCATCATCACGCACGCGCATCACGATCATATCGACGGAATTCGTCATTTTCCGCATGCCACCGTCTGGATACAAGCCGACGAATACGAAAAAGGAAAACGCTACATTCCCGACGGCTGTCGGCTGCGCATCTATCAGAGAAGTGCCGTGGTAACGCGTGATCTGCGCATCCGCGCGATCGGCGGACATTCGGTCGGCTCATCGATTGTATTGCTCCGTCATGCAACAGACGTCTACGTTTTTTGCGGCGACGAGTGCTATTCGCCCAAATGTCTGGAGAAATGCATCCCAACGGGAAGCTCGCACTGTCCGCAAAAAAGCCGCGCTTTTATTGAAATCTACCGACAGCCGCCCTATCGTGTCCTGCTTGCACACGACCCCAATCTGTTGCCCGATACAAACGGTGCGGCAACCGTTCTTTGACTCTTCTTTGCCCCTATCCAATCCTGCGTTTTCCGCTTTTTGTGTCAAAAAAAGCACCGAAAGCGCAGGATCAATCAAAAAAAGAAAAGAAAAGTAAAAATATTTTTCAAAAAGCTATTGACAAACGCAAATATATTTGGTATAATATCAAAGTCGTAAGACATGCTGGTATGGCTCAGTCGGTAGAGCACGTCATTGGTAATGACGAGGTCATCAGTTCGATTCTGATTACCAGCTCCAAAAACCACGTCGCAATCGCGATGTGGTTTTTTGTTTAATATCCCCCAAAAACGTCCATTGCCGCAAATCATCTCTCTTTTTTTGTTTTGGTTGTTTTCAATATACAAAAAATGAAATTTTTGGTTATTTTGACGAACTGCATTTGTTAACAGAATGTTAAAATTTCAAGATATCGTAGACAAAACGCATTCCATATGATATAATAGGAATCGTGAAAGTTGGATTTTGTCCGATTTTGCGATTTCAAGTGTGAGAAAGGAAGGAAGGATCAAATGGCTCAATATTTTGATTTGCACAGCCATATGCTTTGCGGTGTGGATGATGGAGCCAAGAATTCCGAGGAAATGTTCTCTATGCTCGAAACGGCTTATGAGGACGGGATCCGCGCAATCTGCCTGACGCCGCATTATTCGCCATATCTTTTCGGAGATACGTCCAAAAAATCCGCCGAGTCCTTTGAGCTTCTGCGGAAGTACGTAGCCGAAAAGCATCCGGATATGCGGATTTTTTTGGGACACGAGCTTGGCTATCACCACCGCGGAATCGAGGCGCTTGATGCAGGCAAATGCCGCACGATCAACGGCGGA
>JAZOPW010000222.1:0-4352 GCA_045655785.1 Eubacteriales bacterium | reverse complement strand
CTACGATCCGACTTCGAGACAAGCTCACCAAAAATCGGCAAAAAGCCCTTTCTGCGGCTTTCAAAGACCCATATGCGATTGGTCACGTAGGCAAACAGCACCGCCCCCGCCCACGCGATCACGTTTACGGCATGGATCAGGATCGCGGTCTCGCGAATCGCCGCTCCCCAAAAATAGTAGAGCAGAAAGCTGATGCCCCAATCCACCACGGTGGTCAAGCCCCCGAAAATCAGATACAGAAGCTGTTCACGGTAGCGGACAAGCAGGGTTTTGATCTTTTCTATCATGTTTGAAATCCTTTTTGAAATTCTACGGCTCAATTAATCTGAAAGGTGGTTCCTTCCTTGGTATCAATCAAGGTCACACCCTTATCGGCAAGATATGCGCGGATGCGGTCTGCCTCGGCGTAGTTCTTTTCCTTCTTTGCGGTTTTGCGTGCCTCGATCAGCTCCTCGATCTCACGGATAAAGGGATCGTCGGACACAACCTTCTCGGTTGCCTCGGTCTCCTTTTCGGCATTCAGGCGAGCGGCGTTTTCGAGCAGATTCAAGCAGAGAACCTTGTCAAAATCGGCAAGCAGAGCCAGCTTGGTGGCACCGTTGGTCTGCGCCTTGAGGACGTCGTAAACAGCCGTCACAGCAAGTGAGGTGTTCAGGTCGTTGTCAAGCGCCTTGACAAATCCCGCTTTCAGCTCTGCGAACACAGCTTCATCCACCGCGCCGTCGTTTTGCAGAGCGGCGATACGCGCGATCAGCTTTTGATAGGCAACCTTGGCATTGTCCATGTTCTCCCAGGAGAAGACCAGCGACTTGCGATAGTGCGAGTGCAGGCAGAAAAAGCGGTAGACCATGGGGTCATATCCCTTTTCGGTCAGTAAGGAGACGGTCAAGAATTCGCCTTTGGATTTGCTCATCTTGCCCGAATTGGTGTTCAGATGCAGGACGTGTACCCACCAATTGCACCACTTGTGACCCAAATACGCCTCGGACTGCGCGATCTCGTTGGTGTGATGTGGGAAGGCATTGTCGATGCCGCCGCAGTGAATATCCAGGTGTCCGCCCAGATGCTTCATGCTGATGCAGGAGCACTCGATGTGCCAGCCGGGGTAGCCGACGCCCCAAGGGCTATCCCATTTCAGCTCCTGGTCGTCAAACTTGGACTTGGTGAACCAAAGCACAAAATCGGCTTTGTTCCGCTTGTTTCCGTCCTCCTCCACGCCCTCGCGTACGCCGACGGCAAGATCCTCTTCCTCAAAGTTGTGGAAGACGTAATACTGCTTGAGCTTGGAGGTATCGAAATAAATGTTTCCGCCCGCCTCGTAGGCAAAGCCCTTCTCCAACAGCGATTCGATCACACGGATAAACTCGTCGATGCAGCTTGTGGCGGGCTCGACCACATCGGGACGGCGGATATTGAGAGCCTTGCAGTCCTCAAAAAACTTTTCGGTGTAGAATTGCGCGATCTCCATGACCGTCTTTTTCTCGCGCTTGGCACCCTTCAGCATCTTGTCTTCGCCCGTATCGGCATCCGAGGTCAGGTGTCCGACGTCGGTGATGTTCATCACGCGCGTGACGTCATAGCCCGAATAGCGCAGATAACGGTCGAGAATATCCTCCATAATATAGGTGCGCAGGTTTCCGATATGCGCAAAGTGATAGACCGTCGGTCCGCAGGTGTACATGCTCACCTTTCCCGGCTCGTGCGGTACAAACTCATCTCTTGTTTTGGTCAGTGAATTATATAAATACATAATAGTTTTCCTTTCTTTGCGGGGAAGGACCTTTTTGAAAAAAGGTCCTTCCCCACACCCCTTCTCCAAAAACTTTTATAAAAAATATGAAAGCCAATGTTGCTTCAAAACAAGCAGAAACGATTTTCCATAGTCACGCGCCTGTTCATTCACCCTTTTTTCTTCCCCTGCGGCTTCTTCTTTTTCGCCACGGCATATCCGAATTTTCCAATCTTCTTGCCAAGCTCATAATAATCGCCGTGCGCATATGCGACCAACTGTGCGCGTTCCAGGTGAAGCTTGCCGTTCTCGTCCAACAGGGAGTCATCCACGTCCACAGCAACGATGTCGGCAAGGAACATATCGTGCGATCCCAACGGAATGACATCGGTCACGCGGCATTCCAAAACCAGAGGGCTATCGGCAAGAATGGGACAGTCGATCTCGTTTGCGGGCTCCTTCAAGAGTCTACATCGCTCGAATTTATCGACCTTGGCACCCGTAAACACACCGCACCAATCGGCGGCACGCGCCAGATCCTTGGTGGTGAGATTGATGGCAAACACGCCGCTTTTTTTGATGATCCCATAGGAATGGCGCGAGGGACGCACCGAAATATAGGTTTTTGGGGGATCCGAGTTGACGATACCCGTCCATGCGATCGTCAACACGTTGTCGTGTTCTCCGTCCGAGCAGGTTACAAGCGCGGGCGGTACAGGTGAGAGCAGAGTCCCACCGCGCCATTTGGTTTTTGCCATGTCTTTTCCTCTTTAATTAAAATATCTCTGATTTTATCATTATAGCATATCGGGCATTTTTTGTCAATAGTCGCAGGGGGATTTTTTGTGCGGATGGCGTCCCTCAAAAGCTCCAAAAGCTCTATATGACTTTCTTAGAAGCTCCACCTTGACAATTCACCTGATTTATGGTAAAATAAAACAAATAAATTCGATGGAAGGCGGCAAGGATATGTTCCTCACAAGGAAAAGTTTTTGGAAGATCTCAATTATGGCAATATGCTATATTGTTTTGGGAAGCGCTTGCATTGCGGTGGGAATTGCTTTTACCTGTTTTCAAATTGATGCGAATATCCTGTTTGTATTGGGAGCACTTCTCTATCTTTTTTGTCCCCTTTTGATATTATGGGGTAGATATGCCGAAGGAAAAGGTATCTTGATCAATTTGGGAAACAAACTGGTTCGCCACGAACTGAAGCCAGCGGAATTCATAAAACGGTATGAGGATCTAAAAAACGCAACCGATCTCGTTATCAAAAAACCAAGCATGGAAATTTTGCATTTGGTTGCCATAGCATATGATTCTTTGGATGACAAAGAAAATTGTCTCTCTGCCGTTGATGAGATGATTGCTGTTGCAAGTGAGAAAAAGAAATCATTCGCAAAGCTTATCAAAACGTCAATCCTGTTTTCATACGGTATGACCGGGGAAGCCGAAGCACTTTTTATAGAGGTCCAAGGCACAGAATTGAATTTCTTATGTCAAACATTGCGAGACAGCCTTTTGAAGAGTGACCGCGCAATGGCTATGGGAGATTACAAAACGGTAGAGATATATAATCTGAAATTGCTTGCACAAACATTTCCAAAGCTAAATAATTTGAGCAAGCTTCTCCTCCATTTCAAGTTAGGAGAAATCTATGAGAAGCTGCAAGATAAGGAAAAAGCAATTGAATACTATCAATACTGCGTGAATCACGGCGGTGAAACGGCAATCAAGGAAGCCGCAAAAAATGCATTGGAAAGGGTATCATAAGCCACAAGCATTTTTACCGAACAAAAAGAGAGAACTTGACGGACTGTAGTCTGTCTTGTTCTCTCTTTTTGCTCGTGCGTTATTATTGAAATCCTTCCGCAAAGCCGCGGAAAAAATCGCTGTTTGATTCAGCGCGATACAGAATTACTGTGCCGCGTCAACGATTGCCTTGAACTTCTCGGCAACCAGCGAAGCACCGCCGATCAGACCGCCGTCCACGTTGGGCTTCGCAAGCAATTCAGCCGCGTTCTTCTCGTTCATGGAACCGCCGTACTGAATGGTGGTAGCCTCGGCAACGTCCTCGCCGTACAGATCAACCAGAACCTTACGGATCACGCCGCAGGTCTCTTCTGCCTGCTCGGGAGTTGCGGTCAAGCCGGTTCCGATCGCCCATACAGGCTCGTACGCGATGATCACGTTCTTCATCTGCTCTGCGGTAACACCCTGCAGGTCAAGCTTGGTCTGCATGGAAACGACCTCGTCGGTGATACCCGAAAGACGCTGTTCCTTTACCTCACCCAGGCAAAGGATGACCTTCATGCCTGCGGCAAGAGCAGCCTTGGTGCGCAGGTTTACGGTCTCGTCGGTTTCAGCGAAGTACTGACGGCGCTCGCTGTGACCGATGATAACGTACTCAACACCGCAAGCGGTGAGCATCTGAGCGGAAACCTCGCCGGTGTATGCGCCTTTTTCTGCAAAGTGAACGTTCTCTGCTCCAATTTTAATATTGGAGCCTGCCGCTGCAGCCTGAGCCGCCGCGATGGTTACGTAGGGAGCGCAGAAAATGATGTCGCAATTGTCTTTGCCTGCCACCAAAGGCTTTACTGCGTTGATAAATGCGGTTGCTTCT
>JAZOPW010000221.1:0-6513 GCA_045655785.1 Eubacteriales bacterium | reverse complement strand
CATAGTGACGATCCTTTCGAATTGTTGTCTCAGCAACTTCAATTCTACCACAGAATCGTTACTATGGATTCTCTTTTTTGAAAACTTACTGTTGCAACTTCATTTTACAACGCGCGAAACAAAAATAGTGGGAAAAAGTATTGACAAACTTGTGTGCGGTGTTTTATAATTTAAGTGTTCGATATTTTGCTGAAAAAGGAGACTGAAAATGGAACAGGATATTTTATACGGAAAAACGATCGTTGCCTTGGGCGACAGCTTGATCTATGGTAGCAAGCTTGGAAATGAGGCAACATGGGTCAATAAGATTGCAAAAAAGCACAACATGAAGGTGTTCAATTACGGCATCAACGGCAATCCTGTTGCCATGTCGGAGGGAAGCGACCAAACGCCGATGTGCGTACGCTATGCCGATATGCAGGATGGTGCGGATTACGTTGTGGTTTTGGGCGGTGCCAATGACAAGCGTCTTGACGTGCCGATCGGAGAGGATGACAGCACCGATCCCCGTACCTTCAAGGGCGCGTTGAATATTCTGATCGATGGCTTGACCGCAAAGTATCCCAAGGCAAAAATTTTGTTTTTGACCAACTACCGCCGTTGGGACAATCCGAACAAGCTTGGCATGAACGACATTTATTACGTTCGGGCGATGGAGGATATTTGCCATCTGCGCTCGATTCCTTGCTTCAATAACTATTACAACGCAGGCATTTCCTTTTTCAATCCCGCGCATCTTGCATGGATGGACGAGGGACTTGTTTTGGACGGCAAGGAGAATCATCATTTTTCGGACGAGGCATATACGTGGCTTGCAGACCGATATGAAGCTGTTTTGAAGATGCTTTGATGAGGATGAAGAAACGACGCATTGCGTCGGGATTGACAGTGGTTCTTCTTCTGCTGTCTCTGTTGTGTCTGGTTTCCTGTGACAGGACAGAGCCGCTTTTGCGTTTCCATTTTCTCGACGTGGGACAGGGTGACAGCGTTCTGATACGCACGTCGGAGGGCGATATTCTGATCGATGCGGGGACCGAGGATTCGGAGCAGCTTTTGTGTCTGCGCCTCGGGCAGCTTGGTGTGACCGAGCTGGAGCTGGTCGTGTTCACGCATTTGGACGAGGACCACATCGGCGGCGGCGACGGCGTCCTCTCACAGTTTCCTACAAAAGAGGTATGGGTGAACGGAGCCCCTATGACAGGGGATTCGGCAATTCGACTGCAAGGTGCTGCCGAGCAGAGCAGCACGAAGATTCATACGGTTCGCACAGGTGAGTACCGACACTTTGGAGAGGTCTTGATCAGCGTATTGGCACCTGTGGAGGATGTTTCGATGGGTGGCAATGCGGGTAGCATTGTGCTGAAGGTGCATTGCGGTGCGGTCAGTGCGATTCTGACGGGAGACGCGGGTGCTGAGCAGGAGGAGCGCTTGGTATCACTTTACGGTGTGTCACAGCTTTCCTGTGATCTGTATAAGGTTGGACATCACGGATCAAGTACCTCCAGTAGCCGTCTCTTTTTGGAAACACTGCAACCGACCTACGCTGTGATCTCCTGCGGTGCGGCAAATTCCTACGGCCATCCGATGGGTGAGGTGCTGGCACGCTTGGAGGCCTGCGGAGCAACCGTGTTGCGGACCGATCTGAACGGTGAGATCGTATTTGAAACTGACGGTACAGTATTCACATATGTAAAGGATAAAAATACAAGGTAGTTTTCCGGCTTCCTTGAAAAGAAAGAATTAGCTTATGAAAATTTTGATTACAGGTGGCTCACGCGGAATCGGAGCGGCATGCGTGCGCGCGTTTGTTGCGGAAGGACATGACGTGGTATTTTTCTACCACAGTCAAAGAGAAAAAGCCGATGCAGTAGCCGCCGAAACAGGAGCCATTGCCATTCAAGCCGACATTTCGGACGCAGAGCAAGCTGACTCGGCTGTGAAGCGTGCGGCAGAGCTGCTTGGCGGCATCGACGTATTGGTCAACAATGCGGGCGTTTCGCAGATCAAGCTCTTTACCGATCTGACCGATGCCGATTGGCGTCATATGATCGACGTCAATCTGAACGGTGCCTTTTACGTCACGCGTGCGGCGGCAAAGTATATGATCGCGCAACAGGCGGGACGTATCGTGAATATCGGCTCGATGTGGGGCAAGGTCGGCGCATCCTGTGAGGTGCATTACTCGGCGGCAAAGGCAGGGCTTCGCGGTATGACGATGGCACTTGCCAAGGAGCTGGGTCCTTCCCACATCACGGTCAACTGTATTGAGCCCGGTGTGATTGAGACCGAAATGAATGCGATGCTGGATGAGGAGACCAAGTCCGCACTGCGCGACCAAACACCGCTTTGCCGTCTGGGAATGTCCGATGAGGT
Organism: Eubacteriales bacterium; assembly: GCA_045655785.1. Lineage (GTDB taxonomy): Bacteria > Bacillota > Clostridia > Oscillospirales > CAG-272 > UMGS1865. Next base: position 4,140 of record JAZOPW010000221.1, on the reverse strand, counting down.
TGCGGCGGCTGTTTGCTTCCTTGCCTCGGACAAGGCGAGCTTTATTACGGGTCAGGTGCTTGGCGTGGACGGGGGCTTCGCGGTATGAGCATCAAGAAGAAATACCGCATTTTGTTGACTCTGCTTGCGGCATGTGTTCTGCTGACATTTGCGGGGGTCTTCTATTATCACGGCGAGTGGTGGTTTCCGATGCTTCACGCCATGCGGCACACGGAAGCCCTCAAATTAGAGCAGGTGACCGTGGGAGAAACCGAGCGGTGGGAGCTTGAGGAGCTGATTGCACGGGAGAACGTCACGCTTTCCAACAATCTGCTCTTGGTCAATGCGTCGCATCCGCTACCCGATGGGTATGCTCCCGAGCTGATCGAATACAACCAAGCCCAAATGCACCCTCTGATGAAGGAGCCCTATATTTCCTTGCGCGATGACGTGCAGGCAAAAACGGGGGTTCGAATTTACGTGGCAAGTGACTACCGCACCCCCGAGGAGCAGGAGGAGATCATTGCGTCAAGTCAGGACGGGATTGCCGCACCGCTTGGTTGCAGTGAGCATGAGGCGGGGCTTGCGCTGGACGTGTATGCGCCCTATCACGGCGGCATGAATTTTTTGCGCTCACGCGCGGGACGGACGGTCAATCGGGTATGTGGTGACTATGGCTTTATTCTGCGCTATCCGTTTGGGAAAGAGGACATTACGGGGATTTCCTATGAGCCATGGCACCTGCGGTATGTGGGACAGCCGCACGCCAAGCTGATGACCGAGAGCGGATTGACGATGGAGGAATACATCGAAGCATTGGAGCCTGAGGTCTGGTATCAAGCCGAAGGCTGTTTGATCGCGCGGCTATCCGTCGACCGATTGGAGCTTCCTGTCCATTTTACGTCTTGTGAGATTTCTCCCGACAATACGGGATATTATATTCTTACTTTATATTTATGAAAAACGTCGTTGGGAACCACAGCCTTCGGTTCCCAACGACGTTTTCAATATTGCATTCTATCATGGAGATTGATCAGCTCCAAGCCCTTTTTCAAGGCAAGCGCCGCGGTGAACGCTGTTCCGCCGCCGTGGGAGTCGGTCAGATACGCAATGCAGGTATCTGCTCCCTCTATCAAGGCGCGGTTTCGCATCTGCAGGACCCCCTTGTAATAGCCTTGGCTAATATAGCGATAGGAATCGGCTTCGGCTCGGATTTGTTCATACAAGAGAACGTCATTTTCCGACCACCCCTGTGTTTGCGAGGGGCAGGGCAGGATCAGCTCCAAGCGGATATTCGGATAGGTACGGCGCAAAAGCAGGACGGTCAGCGCGGCAAGGGTATCAAATCCGATCGCGCCACCTGCGCGAAAGACTGTGGCACCCTGCAGGATCTGCTCCTCTAAAACCGCATACAACTGCTCACGCAGAGTCGGATAATCGGTCTCGGGAATCTGCCTGTGACCTGTAAAGCAAACGATTTTTGACATTGACGCCACTCCTTTCGCACATCGTTGCTGTTATTATAGCATATTTTTGGAAAAAAGAAAAGTACCTTCGGAATATTTTCGGAATATTTTTGTCCTTTTATTTGCATTTTTCGTATGACAAAAGCCGACGTCAAAGGACAGAAAGAGATCAAAAGCGAGTGGGAAGTCGCGTTCTTTTTTTCAAATTTTCTGTTTCACGTCCTTTTTTTCTTGCTTCTCTCAAAAACTTACATATTTTTCCATTCTTGGTTCGACAGATTCTGCTCGCCAAAAAGAGTAAAATAGTAGGGAAAGAAGAAATATGCTGATTCAAAGAAAGGAATGAAGTTGAAAATGCAGGAAAAGGCAAGGGAAAAAGACAGGACGGTACGTAAGGAGCTGCTTGGCGGAGCATGGCGTGTGCGCTTGCGTAACGTGTTTGCGGAAGGACTTTGGGTTGGATGCGCATTTTTATTCGGACAGGCACCGATGCTGTTCGGCACTTATCCGTTGGGAGTATCCTTGCTCTGCGCATCGAGCAAGCATATCGTTTCGATTCTTGTCGGATTGATCATTTCGGCATTTTGGCAGATGCGCGAGCCCTGGGTCTACATATGCACCTATGCCGCGGCGGCATTGGTGAGAGTGATCGCCGCATGGCTTTTTGAAGCCTCGGAGTCACATGGCGTGATTTACCGAAGAATTCGAAAAAAGCTGCGAGATCTTTCGGATTCCGTGCATCCCGATGCGACAGATTCGGAAAAGGATCGAAAAAAAGAGACGGGCGGCGATGCGGACAGCCGAGACGAGGGGCTATCACCGATTCTCCGACAGATGCGTGAGCTGTTCAGCGAAAGTGTTCGGCTTCGCGTGTGTACGGGAGCGGTCTGCTCGTTTATCGTAGCACTGTATCGCATCATTGCGGGCGGTTTTCGCTATTATGACCTGTTTGCCGCGATCTTTGCTGTCCTGATCACGCCCGTTGCGGTGACGGTGTATTCGGTCTTTCTCGGCAATCAAACAAAATGGCGCGTCATGACGCGGATCTCGCAAGCGGCGTTGTTGTTTTCCTTGATCTGGGCGGCAGACGAGATCACGGTTGCAGGCTTTTCTCTCTCGGCAATTTTAGCCTTCTTTTTCACACTGTATGCCACCGCCACAGAAGGCTTGGCTTGGGGTGCCGTTGCGTCGATCCTTTGCGGAGTGGCGTACGGTCCGCTTCATGCGCCTGCTTTTCTGCTTGCGTCACTTGCCTTTTCCCTGACAAAAAATTGGAAGCGAGAGGGAATCGGTATTCTGCTTGCGTCGGTTGCAATGCTGATCTGGTCGGTCTACGTCGGCGGTGTGCCTTCCATTCTGACGTTGGTGCCGGCATGCCTGATTGCGGGAACGTTCTTTACGGTCTATATGCGGATTCGAGCGGTTCCAGAGACCCATGAAAGCTGTGAGGATCCGATCACACGGCTTCGCATGGAAGGGACGCGTTATCAAGATTCAAACGAGCGATTTCGCGGAATTTCGGACGCATTTTCGTCACTTTCGGAGATGTTTTACAATCTCAGCGACCGATTCCGCCGCCCAGGTACATTGGATCTTCGGAATGTCTGTGACCGCTCATTTGACTCCTTTTGTGCCGACTGCCCCAACAAAACGGTCTGCTGGGGCTTGGAATACGCCGATACGCTTGGAACGGTAAACGGCTTGATTTCTGCCCTGCATACCAAGGGACGGGTGACGCGTGCGCAGATACCACAAGCGATGAGCCGTCGCTGTGAATCGGTAGACGGAATTCTGGAAAGGATCAATCGCGAGTGTGCCAAACTGACGGGAGAGATGCTTCGCAACAACCGTACCGAGATCTTTGCGATGGATTATGAAGCGGCGGCAAACATCATCAACGACGCCCTGGAGGAGGATGACGGGGAATACCGCTTTGACCCTGCTTTGGAGGAGAAAATCTCGGATTATCTGAAGGATGCATCGATTTGTGTTCATGGGGTCACGGTCTACGGGAACCGCCGCCGCAGGATCCTTGTGCGCGGTGTAGATCTTGAGCAAGCAACGGTCACGGTTGAGACTTTGCGCGCAGATCTGAGCGAGCTGTGCGGCTTGGAGCTGGGGCATCCGGTCTTTGAGGTGGACGGAAGCATTTGTACCATGACTCTACAGGCAAAAAAGCGTGTGTCGGTTGTGGGTGCGCAGAACAACGTTTCTGCGGACGGTGGGATCAGCGGAGACAGCATAAATCTCTTTTCCAACAAAAAAGATTTCTTTTATGCTCTGATCAATGACGGAATGGGGGCAGGAAGGGAGGCGGCGCTGACCTCTAATCTTTGCTCGGTCTTTTTGGAAAAGATGCTGCGTGCGGGCAACCGTGCGGGAACCTCCTTGAGAATGCTGAATAACATGATCCGCTCTCGCGGTGCCGACAGCACAAGGGAATGCTCCTCCACGGTGGATCTGATGGAGCTGGATCTGATGACGGGCTCGGCGTCGTTTATCAAAAGCGGTGCCGCACCGAGCTTTGTGGTGCGTGGCGGGGTGGTGCAAAGATTGCAGTCGGGAACCGCACCCATCGGCATCATCTGCGCACTCGACGTGCAGACCACACCGATTCAGCTAAAGCCCGGGGACACGGTGGTCATGATCAGCGATGGCATTTTGCAGGATGATCCTGACGGTAAGTCGGATCGTA
>JAZOPW010000220.1:0-10421 GCA_045655785.1 Eubacteriales bacterium | reverse complement strand
CGGGGTTCGAATCGATAAAGAGTGTCTCACCCCAATAACAGAAGGAACTCTGCGATGCAGAGGTGCTTCTGTTATTGGGGTGAGATATGGGATTCGAACCCACGACCTTCAGGGCCACAACCTGACGCGCTAACCAACTGTGCTAATCCCACCATATAGAAAATGGCGTGCCTTGTGGGATTCGAACCCCCGACCTACTGCTTAGGAGGCAGTTGCTCTATCCAACTGAGCTAAAGGCACATCAAGGAATTTGCTCCCCAATTTGGGAAGCAAATCCTTTGGAGCGAGTGATGGGAATCGAACCCACGCGACCAGCTTGGAAGGCTGGGATTCTACCATTGAACTACACTCGCATGTTACCCGTTCTCACAAGTACTCAAATATTATACCATACCCTTCTTTTTTTGTCAATAGAATTTTTAAAAAAAGTTTTTTCTTTTCAAAATATTTTGTATCAACCGTTTTGCTCTCCCAAGCAAAACCGCCAAAAGGATGGCTCAGGCACGATTGTCCCTCATGCCTGAGCCTCTTCTCTATTCCAAAATATTGGTGGTGATAAAGTCGATCCCCCAAGAAGCCAGCCTCTCTCCTGTTTCAGGATCGTTTACCGTCCAACAGTTGACCTGTATTCCGTTTTCGTGCATCTGTCGAATGATCTCCTCGGTCAACGACTTATAATAAACGTCGATGTCAAACCGATGCTTCTTTACACCCTCGATGATCTCGTCTGTGAATTCCTTGAACAAGAACTGCACCGCTTGGTTCGGGCGGTAGTTGCGTACGAACACAAGGTTTTCAAAATCAAACGAGATAAAAATGACCTGATCCAAATATTCCAACGCCTCAATGCGATCGATGAGTTTGCGTACCTCGTCCTCCTCCATGTGATTCTTCAGCTCCAGCACACACACCTTTTCATATTTTTTGCAGGTCTTGACGTATTCCTCCAAGGACGGCATGCAAAGATCCTCACGCGGCAGATTCTCGTCCAAATCCAGAAGTCTGATCTTGCGGAGCGTCTCGAAGTCCTGCTCCTCGACGATCATTTCCACTCCCGACACACGCTTGGTGTTGCTGTCGTGAATGACAATGAAATCATGGTCTGCCGTGCAGTGAATATCGGTTTCAATGCCGAAATAGGAGCGGTTTCCCGCCGCCACAAACGCCATGTTGGTGTTCTCGCGTTCCAATCCACTCACACCGCGGTGCGCGATCATTTTGGTGTTTTTCTTGTTGATCTTCAAGGTATTCATTTGATGTATCCTCCTATGATTGAGATTCATACAGTCGATCGGTCTCGGCGGGTGTTATGCGACAAAGCACCGCCAGCATGAAAAGGCTGACCGCTACGGCGAGAATTGCCGTAAAGATCACGGTCGGCGTATCCCACCAGCTTCCGCTTCCCAGCGTGGGCAGCAGCATACCGCAAAAATCATACACGCCGTGCAACAGGATACAAAAGACGATGTTTCCTGTTTTCAGCAATACGATCGCGCACATCGCGCCGATCAGAAAGGAATATCCCACCTGCATCAGGGTAGGCACGATCCCCTGCCCCTCTGCCATGTTGACAAAATGGATCAAGCCAAACGCCGCAGAGGAGATCACCGTGGCCCAAAAGATCTGCTTGGTGCTGCTCCGATGCCGCTCGAGGATCGCAAGAAATAACGTCCCTCGGAAGGCAAGCTCCTCAAAGATGCCGATCAAAAGCGAGTCAAGCGCAAACAGAGCCACAAGATCCAATCGGTCGATCTGTGCCTCTCGGTTGATCAGTGCCAGGATCGGCAGATTATTGACCACAACCAGGAAGGTCGGAATCAGGATCAACAGGCATCCGATGCGCGGCTTGTTCCAGATCCGATACCGCAGATAGCCCAAAAGGCAGAAAAAAACTGCGCTCCCAAGCATACGCGAGATCAAGGATTTCAAAAGCCGCTGTGTCAGCGCATCCTCCGAAAAGGTCGGATCGAGGACCCAATACAGGAGAAAGAGCCCCCCTGTTACAACGGTGCCGATACGGCAAAGCTTCTCACGCATCACGCTCTTCCTCATGCCCTGTCTTCGGCTTTGCGAGACAGTATTCCAACAGCCAGACCCCGATGCCGACCGCGAACAAGAGAATCGCGACCATCTGCGACGGGGAGAGTGCGGGAATCAGCGACTGTCCGCGATCATCTCCGCGCAAAAATTCGATCAAGAACCGCCAAACGGCATAAAAGGTCAGATATACGCCGAGATTTCCTCTCAAGCCGCGATGTAATCTCCACGTCATGAAGCCGACAAGCACAAAGAGAAACAGTGCCTCAAAGAGCTGTACGGGAACGGTCTTGGCATCCAACTGCGCATTGTAAATCCCAAACCATGCATCGGTAACGGCACCGTGACAGCATCCCGCAAACAAGCATCCCAAGCGTCCGAAGCCATGCGCCAATGCGATGCTTCCTGCGGCGATCTCCGAGAGCAGAAAGAACGGCTTTGTTACGCTCTCTTGGCGCAAAAACAGGCGTCCGCCCACGAAATACAGCAGCAGGAACAGCAATGCGCCGCCGATCAAGCCCCCGTAAAAGGTGGCACCCGTGCCGCTGACGATCTCAAACACGCCGCTTTCAAGATAGTTGTAAAACGCCTGCGTCACAACCGCCGCGCCGTACCCGCCAATGATACCCGCCAAGCCGCAAATGATGCAAAGGTTCTGATACCCCGACGAAAAATGCCGTCTGTCTCCCCAAAACCGAAAATACACCAATGCGCCGAAAAAGCCGAGCACGATCAGCAGGTCATACAGATCCAACCCAAAAAACAAATCGTACGGATACATAATTCCTCCTTATGAAGCCAGGCGTTGAATATCGCGGTAAAGACGCTCGTCAAAGGGCGTACGCAAGCCTGCGTCAACGAGATTCCCCAAAAATTCCTTTTCGGGGTTCACGTTTTCCAAAAGCTTGCGGTAGGTCTGTTGAGCTCTCGCATAATCGTAGGTTGCCTCCTCATATAAAGCCAACGCCGCAACGCCCGACACCGCATAGCTGATATAATACACGGGACTTTCAATCACCACGTATTTCCAATACATCTGCATATCGGTGATATATTCCTCAAAGAATTCGGTGCCGCCATACGATGCACAGATGCTGTCCATCGCACGGTCATAGTCGATCACCGTAAGGGGATTTCGCGCCGAGGCGGTATAGATATACTCCTCGAATTCATCGACCACCGTACTGACCACAATGGTGTTCAGCATCATATACAGTTGATAGGAAACGACGGCTTCATAAACATCTTCGTCAAGCTCCTCCTGCAAAAAGGTCAGGAGCAGCCACTCATTTCCCTGCGACTGCACCTCGGCAAGATCCATCACAAGATCCTCGTCCTCGGTATATTGCGCGCCGTAGTAATGTCCCATTTCATGTACCACGGTCAAAATATCCTGATAGGAAGGGCCAAAATAGCAAACAGGCTTTTCATATTCGGACAGCGTTGCCGTAAATGCCCCCTCCAATGCGTTCGAGGAGTCGGTAAAGATGGAGTTTCCTTCCTCCAGCATTCCCGCCATGGCAGCTTTTGAGGAGCTCTCAAAGGAATTCAGATAGCTCTGAAGATAGTCCCCCGACAGCTCGTCATAGTCCTCGTCCATAAAATCGATCACAAAATTGTAATCCCTTGCACTCAATTCATTCATTGCCGCGTCAAATTGATCCCATACCGCGGCACACAGCGGAACCAGGTATTCCTTGACGTAAGTCCGAAGCAATGCCCGCTCGTCCTTGCCGTAATCGCGCATATAAATAAGCTCTGACGCATAATCGTAATAGTTCTTATAGCCCAGCTTCTTCGCGATCTCATTGTTGTTGGCAACCAGATCAGCGTACAAGTCAGAGACCTTTTCCCCCTCCTCGGTCACGTCGAGGTCACGGTAGTCCACAAGGATCTGATCATTCTTACGGTGCAGTTCGGTAACGCGATCCGAATACAGACGCATCTCCTTCAGCTCCGCCTCGGTCCAATCCGAGAAGAAATGCTCACGGTAGGAGGAATCTGATTGATCCAGCTTCTGACAAACGACGATATAGGCATCATATACGTTTGCCTGCATTTCGGACGCATAGAGATAGTTTTCCGAAAGGGTCTCGTCTGTCAGATCACAGCAATAGAGAATGTACGCGATCTGCGCCTGGGTCGAAATATGATAATACTGATCATACACCATGTCCCACGCCTCGTCGATCGTCTCGGGATCGCCGCCTGACAGAGAAATCGCCTCACAGTCCGCCAAAACAGACAAAAAAGCCGCCTCGTCATCATCGGTCAAAGTGTATTCAAGGTGCGGATAGTCGAGCGACGGTACATCCTGTTCCGAGCCCCCATCCAAAGTGCCGTCGTATGCCATATCCATGATGCGAATGTACGTCAGGCAAGACGTCATCGACGAAAGCAAAATACAAAGAAGCAGGATACATGATATGATACGAAATCCGTGTTTCATTTTCTGTCCTCCGTTCCCGAAAGCGATGCTTTCCAAATTATTTTCCACTTATATCATATCATATTTCAGACCGAAAATCAACCCATTCAAGCAAAATCGACGATAAATTGACGAATTCTCATGAGCAAGACGGCGGTGGCAAGACAGGCAAGGCAGGCTGCCATATGAAATTGCTCCGTCGAGAGCAGGACGCCGACGCTTCCGAGTGCCGCCGACAAAAGCACCAGAATCGACACGCATTGCGGGTGTGTCACGCCTGCGGCAACGATACGGTGATGCAGATGCGCGCGGTCTGCCGCAAACGGACTTTTCCCGCGCATCAATCGGCGCAGTACGGCGGTCACAAGATCGGTCAGCGGATAGGCAAACAGAAACAACGGCACAAGCAGACCGAGCGAGGGAGTCAAGGAACCCCACAACGGCAGTGACAGCATTCCCAACAAAAAGCCAACCGTTCCCGATCCGCAATCGCCTGCAAAGGTCTGTGCTGGAAAGCGGTTGTACTGTCGGAACGCCAGGCAGGAAGCACCGAGCAAAAGCGGGATCGCCGCAGAGTCGGTCGCGCCGACAAGCAAAAAGGAGACACCAAGCATCACACTCTCAACCGCCGCAGAGCCTGCAAAAAGCCCGTCCAAGCCATCGATGAAGTTGTGCGCATTGGTCAGGGTCAAGACCCACAAAACCGCCGCAAAAGCCCTCCAACCAACCGCAACGCCGCTTCCAAGCACGGTTGCGACCGCGATGGAGATCTGAAAGAAGAATTTGACCGTGGCACCAAGGCAAAAAATATCGTCGGCAAGACCAACTGCCAACATCAAGGCGGCACCGCCCAACGTACAGGAAAGAAACAGTGAAGGACGCCCCAAAAGCAGACACCCGATCAGAAAGGACAGATAGATCGCCAGCCCCCCCGCACGCGGAATGCTCTCGGGGTGCATTCTTCTCCAATCCATGGGGACGTCAACCGCTCCAATGCGCCAGGACAGCCCGATGATCGGCGGTACAAGCACGTAGCAGAGCGAAAATGTCAGCAAGCTTGCCAAAAAAAGCATGTTTAATACCTCTTTTCATATATGTAAAAATTTTTCAAGGCTTTGACAAATTAACGTGCAAAAAGGGGCTGTCTCGTTGAGAAAGCCCCTTTAAAGTCAGCACAAGCCGACAGACAAAGCCCCCATGCAGATCCTTAAGAAGATGTACGGTCGGCAAATGGAAGATATGAATTATTTGATTTGTACAAACCCAAGCTTCTTTTGAACCTTCGACAACGTGCGGCGCGCATACCAGGATGCTTCCTCCGCGCCCTTTTTCATCTGTGCCTCAAGCCCTGCCTTGTCGGCAAGAAGCTCGTTGTATTTTTGCTGTACGGGTGCCAATGCATCGGCTGTTACCTCGCCCACCGCAAGCTTGAAGTCTCCGTATCCCTTGCCCGCAAATTCGCGCTCGATCTCCTCTGCGCTCTTGCCCGTAAAGCAGGAATAAATGCTCATAAGATTGCTGACACCCGGCTTTTCGATCACGTCAAATCGAACCTCCGAGCCAGAATCGGTCACCGCGCGCTTGAACTTTCTGATAATTGTATCCCGATCATCCAAAATATATACCACCGCGTTGACATTTTCGTCGGACTTGCTCATTTTTTTTGTTGGCTCCGCCAGCGACATGATCTTCATGCCGCTTTTTGCGACCACAGGCTCGGGAACCGTAAAGGTGCCGGGATAGAGCTGATTGAAGCGCTCCGCAATGTCACGGCAAAGCTCCACGTGCTGCTTTTGGTCGATGCCCACGGGAACGACGTCGGTCTGATACAGCAGAATATCTGCCGCCATCAATACGGGATAGGTAAACAGACCTGCGTTAATGTTGTCGGCGTGACGTGCGCTTTTATCCTTGAATTGCGTCATGCGCGAAAGCTCACCAAACATGGTAAAGCAGTTCAGTATCCAAGCAAGCTCAGCATGCTCATGCACCATCGACTGCACGTACAGGGTGTTCTTTTCGGGATCCAATCCGCACGCCATGTAAAGCGCAAGCGTCTCATAGGTACGGCGGCGCAGCTCGGCAGGAACCTGACGCACCGTAATCGCATGCGAATCGACCACACAGTAAAAGGTTTTATATTTCTCCGAATACTCGGCAAAATTTCGGATCGCACCAAGATAGTTTCCAATCGTCAGATTTCCGCTTGGTTGCACGCCCGAAAACGTGACTTTTTGATCTCCAAACATATTCTTCTCCCTCGGTTCTATATAATACGCTATTATTGTAACACAAACCGGCTTACTTTGCAAGTGAAAAGCCGAAAAAAATCAGGCTGCAAACAAAGATATTCGAGTTTTTAACTTTATAAAAAGAGGGAAACGGATCAGCCGTTTGTTGCGATGATCCGTTTCCCAAACCTTACGGTCTGATATTATTTTTTGGTTTCGGGCAAATAGCCGTACTCGCTCATCCAAGAATAGTAGATGCCATAAGGAGTCATGTAGTAGAAATATGCTTCCTTTTTGCCATTGACATCCTTGAACATATCCTCGATCAAATCATAGGTCGGGCTACTGGGGTCAATGATCATATGCTTCACGATCTCATGAGAGGTCGCGCAACGCAGCATATATTGGAAGTTGGAAAGGCTGTTCTTCACAACGTATCCGCTTACAACGTCTGCCAATTCTGTAAACTGGCTTACTGTGGGAAGCTTCTCCTCATCAGTAACAAGCAACAACTGCATTTCCTTGACAACCTTCTCAAAGGAGGGGTAATCGGTGCAGGCATTCAGCTTTGCCATCAGCTTCTCATTCAGAGTTGCCATGAATTTAACCAGCTCGGTGTCAAGGCTTCCGAGAATCTCGTAATTGGGATCCACGTCACCCTTCGCCTCGGTGCGGTCTTCACGGTTCTTAGCGTAAATGTTTTCTACCTCGCCGTCAACAAAGATGCTTTCCTTTACCGCTACGTTTGCATTGGAAGTTACGCGAACGTAATACAGCAGGTAGTTTGCCTCGGTCTTGGTATCCAGCTCATACTCCATATCCTGTGTATAGCGGAATGCAAGATCCAGCTTGCCTGCATCGCCTGTGGGCTGAATGTCAAGCGTGTTGAAGTTGACCAAACCCGTACGGTAAAGCACGTAGGTCGTTTCCACCTTGCCGTCCTTTTCAGCACTCTTGTAGGTCATCATATAGGTTGTAGGTGTTTTGCTGTTGTCCTGATCGCACTTGTTGATCCAGGTGATCAGCTCATGGTTCAGATAAACAGTACCCTTGGTCAGGACCGGATAAATCTCAATGGAATACTCGTCGGTGTTAAAGAAATCGAAATCGATCAAGGTCTCCTGCGACGTAATCTTGGGCGTTCCCGCAGTTGCGTTTACGTTGGAAAGAACCTCATATGCATTGCTCTTCTTGGTGTAAATACGCATGGTGGAAAGCTCATATCCGGTTGCGGAGGTGCCTGTCGTGTCGGTATAGGTCAAAATAAAGTCGAGATTGGTCTGCACCATGGTGACCTTACCCTTGGAGTCGGGCTCGGATTCCTCGAGAACGCGGTCAACCTCTACCTTGAACTCAACGTTGTTGGTAACATTGTTGTTGTAGATGTAGTACAGTGCGGTCTTGTTCTGACCCTTGATCTCATAGGTCTCCAGAACATAAACGCCCTTGCCTGCCGCGTCGCATGCCTCGATCCAGGTTTTAATCTTTTCATCCTGGCACAGCACGCTCTTGGAATAACCGGTCTTATAGGAGAGATTGAAGCCCGTTTCTCCGATCTTTTCGGACTCGGGATCCGGCGTTGTGGTTGCGGCATAGTCCGCATAGTTCAGACCCAGCAGAGGTGCCACCAGCGAGTAGCGGTTCTGGACCTTACCGTTCACCCACACGTCCTCGGACATGTTCAACTCGGGATTAGGATCGGGATACGCGATGAACACGTTACCGGTAGCAAAGATATCCATCATGTAATCGTTGTTCAAACGAGTGATAGAAACCTTACCGTTATCGTCCTGCTCTACCTTGTAGTTCACGTTTTCCACACCGTATTGGATCAGGTTACGGAAATCGGAGTTGGTATTGAGGTAGGTCACGATCTTCATACTGCGGTCAACGTGCTTGGAGTGAGAATACACACCGAACATATTGCCGTAAATATCAAGTGTGGATGCTGTGGGATATTCCACAGGAATGGGATAGTACTCTTTTCCGTTGTATACGCAGGTGCCGTTCTTGTTGGAAGCAGCCTCTGCAAGATAGGAATAGTCACCGGGAACAAAGGTTACGGCAGCTGTCTTGCTGTCTGCTTCGGCGTCGCCCAGGTAGCCTTCCAATCTGAACTGATTCAGCTTGAGGTAGCCTGCAACAAAGTCCTCGTTCTCAAACAGGCTGTCAAAGCCAAGGATCGTCTTTCCGCGGGAAAGATCATCCATAGAGGTGTAATGGTAACCAAACACCGAGAACGCATCCAGCATATCATAGCTTGCGGGATCGATTGCCCAATAGTGTGCCAACAGATCCAGGCATTCCTTATAGGTCGCGTCAACGGGGACGACCTTTGTGGGATCCTCAAACGTATGAACTGCGTGCAGGAAGGAATACAGATAGTCGTTGTAGAAGCCATCGATCATGTTTGCCTGAATGTAACCCTGCTGAGAATATTTCTTCATCAGCTCGGCATCCACCATCATGTAGGTATATTCACCGATCGGACGGTTATTGGGGATCGCGTATGTAGTACCGTTGTACTGTGCAGCGGAAAGAAGCGTAGAGGAAACGTATTCCTTGATCTTCTTGGAAGCACTTGCGAGCTCGTTATCCAAAGGAGCCAACCACTCCTTGTTGATAAAGTCGACATACATATCCTCGCCCTTGCCGTCCTCACCGCCGATCCAAATGATATCGACCTGATTCTCAAGCAACTCGGGATATTTGATGACCGTCATACCGAGGTCATTGGTCTCGGTCTCATCGGTAACCACAACTTCACCCGTGGTCTCTCCCTCTTCCAAATCGGAATCGGTAGTCTCCGCAGTGGTTTCCTTACTCTTTGCCTCCTCGTAAGCTACGATTGCTTGCTCGAGCTTGGCGCGGTATTCATCCTCGGTAAGGTAAGTCAGCACCAAATTGATCTTGAATTTTGCTTTGGTGATTGCCGTAACCGCAGCATTTACCGCAGCGGCGGTTGCATCCGACACCTTTTCCTCCGAAACGACCCACATTGAAAGGGTAACTGCACTTTCGGAAGCCTCATTCGTAATTTGGTCAGTTGCTTCATCGTCATTCTTCGTTCCGCAGCTCGTCAAAGCTACCGAAAGCAACGTAACCACACATAAAAACAGGCAGATCAGTCTTTTTTTCATGTTGTTTCCTCCCAAAAACTACGGCAAAGCTCCTACAATGGCACAACAGAGCATATGCCTACATTTATACCCATACATTTTACACCATTTTTGTAAATATGTCAAGTGAATTTTTTGTGACTTCCATGTTTCCAAAAACAGCAATTTTCATTTCCGAAACTTTGCGTTCACAAATCTTCGTCGCAATACACAATTTTCCGCTCTGCTTTTGTTGCATTACGACGTTTTTTTAAGCGTTTTACACACAAAGTCGATCTCTTTTTTGTTCAATAGGCTTAATTTCAAAAGTTTTTTATTCCATAAAGCCCTTCAAATGTCTTGCGCGGCTGGGGTGACGGAGCTTACGCAATGCCTTTGCCTCGATCTGACGAATTCGCTCACGCGTGATGTCAAATTCCTTGCCGACCTCCTCGAGCGTGCGCGTTCTGCCGTCGTAAAGTCCGAAGCGAAGCTTGATGACGTGCTCCTCACGCGGAGTCAGCGTATGCAGCTGCTTTTCGAGCTCCTCACGCAAAATATTGGTCGAGGTCGCCTCTGCGGGAGAGGGCGTATCGTCATCGGGGATGAAATCGCCCAGGTGGCTGT
>JAZOPW010000219.1:0-4824 GCA_045655785.1 Eubacteriales bacterium | reverse complement strand
GGTGTCTTTTTTGTATTCATTTTAAGGTAGGAAGAGAGCGACGAAGCCCTCTGAAAGCCCCTGACAAAATTTGAGAGAAATTCGGTCTGTCGTTTAACAAGTTAAAAGAACTCTGCGAAAACGCAGAGTTCTTTTTTATTTTCTATTCTTATGTAAATTTTCTTTGGATTTGCGTCTTTCCGACGCGACCAAACGGCAATAAAATGATGCACTGTTGAAGCCTACCGCTTCTGCTGCCTCGTAGACAGTGTACCCTTCATCAATCAATTCGGCAGCTGCTTTCAAACGCAACGAATTTCGGTATTCTATCGGGCTCATTCCCGTCGCAGTCAAAAAAAGCTTTCTAAAGTGGCTCTCACTCACGTATGCCATAGCCGCATATTCACTTACTCGACGATTCTCCTTATAATTGTTGTTTATATATCTTACGACAGGTTTTATATCGCCCGAGATTCGAAGATCATCATTTTGTGTCAAATAATGCAGCACTCCATATAAAATAGCGGCAAGACGATACGGAGTATTCATGGTGTTATCGACCGCAGAATCCATAAGCGTTGCCGCCTCACGGTTACAGGAAAATAAGCGTATACCGGGGTTATCCGAATCAAGTGTCCCCATAAAACGAAGCATTATTATAACGTTGTCATCACCTTTATATTCGGCAACGGTATCTAATCCTGCTGATATCGATATATACTCGCCCTGGTTTGCCGTAACCGCTTGCTCATCTGATCTTACTGTAACGCATCCGCGCTTCACGAACAACAGCCTTTCCCTGTCGGGTGTTGACTGATGACGAAAGCGATAATTGTACGGTCTTTCTATTACAAAACACGTCACGTCGCTTATCTGTGAGCTGTTTTTTTCATAATTCACGATTTCGCTCCGATCAACATTTAATATCCTATATTATAGTCGATAAATCGAAAAAGTCAACATTTATCTCAAAATTAAATGTAAAATAAGCGAATAGTTCAATCAAAATGCCGAATCGTGCATTGAAGACACCTCAAAAACGAGATATAATTTATTTAAGACAGTGTATTTATAAAAAGAGGTTACTATGAAATCAAGCTTATTTCAAAAAAGGAGTATTGCGATCCTATGCAGCATTTTATGTGCGCTGCTATGGGGCACAGGATTCCCTGTGATAAAATTAGGCTACTCCTACGTCGGAATAGACTCATCAAACCCATTCGGAACAATACTTTTTGCAGGAATCCGTTTCTTTTTTGCAGGTCTTATAACGTTGCCTCTATCAAAGCCGTGGAAGGGAGAATCGCTGCAAAAAACACCTCGCCTTGCATTTTCGATACTGCTCCTCGCACTCGTGCAAACGGTATTGCAATATTTATTTCAATACGTCGGAATTTGCAATACAACGGGAAGCTCTTCATCTATTATCGGACAGTCAAACGTATTCCTGCTCTGCTTTCTATCTCCGTTATTCTTTAAAGACGATACGCTTACACTCAAAAAAATCGTAGGATGTACGATCGGATTTCTCGGAATTATAGTGGTAAACGTCAGTGCCGATATGCAATTTGTCTTTGCTCCTAATGGCGAGCTGCTCGTATTATTCGCATCGATTGCCGCGTGCGGCGGATTCCTGATGAGCAAGAAGATCTCTGCACGTCAAAATGCCGCAGCCGTCTCCTCTCTCCAGCAAATAATTGGCGGTGCGATCCTGATGACAATAGGTTTTCTCGGAGGAGGAAGATTTACCGAGTTCAAGCCACTCGCAATACCCGTATTGCTCTTCTTGATTTTGTCTGCCGCAGTAGCCAATACACTTTGGACAGTTCTTTTAAAGCACAACCCAATCTCCCATATAAGCGTTTATAAATTTGCAACACCGATGTTTGGAATGATCTTTTCCGCAATTTTGCTTCATGAGGATATTTTAATGTGGAACAAGCTTCTTTCCGTCCTTGCCGTCAGTATGGGAATCTTTATTGTAAACACGTCACATCCTAAAAAGGAGTTAAAAAATGATCCTGGTCAACTGTGAAAAAGAAAAGAATACAATAAAAAACTTCTGGAACAACATACACTTTCATCCGACCGATGCAATAGAGGACCCGTGGGGACGTGAGATTCTCGACAAAGCTTCCGAGGACGGAGTTGCAAAAACCGTACGTATGTATGCAATGCTTGAAGACATTGTAACAATGGACGAAAACGGAACACTGCACTATAATTTTAGAGAAAACGACACACGGCTCGACTACATCGTATCAAAGGGATTTGACGTTTTCCTATCCTACAATTTTTTACCTCCCTGCATTACAGAAAACTCGGAATCATTTCAACATGCAAGCAAAAAAGGTACGCGCTACAAGGGAAAAATGATATGCACATCACGTCTTAAGGACGATTCTTTGTGGGAGGAAATATGCTATCGCTACACCAAGCACATAGTTGAACGGTACGGAATCGATACAGTCAAAAGGTGGTATCTTCAATGCTATAACGAGCCTGATCTTCCCCTGTTTTTCATGACCGAGCTTGGCGAGCTTCCAAACAATCTTGAGGGGCGTGTCGAAGAATATTTACGTCTTTATCGCGGATTCACTCGCGGTGT
Organism: Eubacteriales bacterium; assembly: GCA_045655785.1. Taxonomy (GTDB): domain Bacteria; phylum Bacillota; class Clostridia; order Oscillospirales; family CAG-272; genus UMGS1865. The sequence continues at coordinate 2,237 of JAZOPW010000219.1, read as the reverse complement.
AGAACGCATAAATCAGGCGCTCAAGTGCGGAGGCCCCGCTACCGCAGGACGTATGACCTTCTGCGAAAAATTCCTTGAGGCGACCAAGCGCGAGGGGTTGAAATTCGACTTCTTTTCAGGTCATGCCTACGGCACAGACCCGATGCGCCTGAACGACGGCAGTCAACCGTTTGATACAAAAAGCATCACAGATATAATCAAACAGTATCAGGACTTGCTTAATTTATATTACCCCGACACAGAAATAATCATAGACGAATGGGGAGCATCCTCCTGCGGCTTTTATGACAGAGATGAGTGCCCCAAGCTCCTCTTCCGTGAGGGGAGTGAGTTTGCTGCTTATTACGGAAAGCTTATTGCAAATGCTATTGATGCCAAGCTGCGCATTTCCCGGCAGATGATCTGCCTTTCAGGACAGCATGATCTTCCCTGCGACTTTTCGGGTTGCCGTAACTTTATGGGAAAAAATCTAATTAAAAAGCCTATATACAATGCCTATGTACTCCTGAATAAGCTTGGCACAAGGCTCGTAGAAAGCAAAACGGATATTGATGGACTTACGGTATTATCAACTGTCGATGATTCAAAAAAATATGCGATAATGCTTGCTTATGCCTCGGAGCATTTTGACACTCCCCTACCCGACGTCACCGAAATGATTACGCTAACGGGAATCGACGGAGAAATGCACGTAAAAATCCGTTGCATTGACAACGAGCATACGAACCCATATAAATTCGCACAAAAGATGAATTGGGGAGATCAGTTTGACAAAGACCAAATCGCAAAACTCAAGCAAATCGGAGAAATGAAGCCGATTTTCGAATATGACCAAAGCTTCAACGGCACCGCAAGCATTCCGATTTCCTTTACGTCCAATGCACTCGCGCTCATAGAGATTTCATCAATTAAATAAAGGATAAAATCAAGAATGCACTCTGCAAAACGCAGAGTGCATTTTTTATATTTATTTAGGGGCTCAAGATTCTCACGATGATTTCTCTGCAATGGCGGTAAAATACGGACGAATATTCTCAAGAATCTCATCCTCGGTTTGTGCCGCAGGGGTATCACACCAAAGGCAGAAGCCTGCGCCCTTTACACGCGCATCGGGATACGTGGGATTGTTTTCTGCCACCTCTACGTCGAAAACGTAGGGATTCCAGTTTTCTCTGATATCGTCGGGCGTAACTGCAGTCGACGGTTTATTGGGGTAAAGAACGTAATAGCAATAAAGGCGTCCAAAATTATAAACGGTGTGACCGTAATCAAGATATTTCAAAACGGTATTTTCACCGTTATTGGCAAGGGGTGACCAATACTGTATATCGATCGATTTGTCTAACCGGGTAACTCCCTTCCAATTAGTATCAAAGCTACGGTACACGTCATCATTCCACATACGAACAGACTCATACCCCATATCGCGAAGCATTTTACATATATCGTTCATATAGAGAATAAACGCATCGTATGCGACGGCATCGGGACTGCCTGTAATTCTTTTTGCATATTCATCCCAATGCTCCAAATTCTGCCACTTGGACAGGCTATCATCAATAGTTTCGCCAAATCCCAAAAGCTCGTCACCACCGATATCAAAGCTTCTGCAACCGAGCTCTCGAAAAAATTGCCCGTATTCTCTATAAAGTGCTTTGGCAAATTTCACCGCTTCGGGATTGCTGATATCAATTCCGCGAGAGCAAGACATAGGCACCGACTCCTTGAATGCACTGGAGCCTTGCACAATAGAAGTCTTGCCGTTTTTGTGAAAGTAGTTTCCGATATCTGTGTTATAATATTCGTTATATTTTTTGACAAGATAATTCATATGTCCCGGAGAATCAAACGAGGGGATCACCTCGACTCCGCAAGCCATTGCATGGCGGACAATGTCACTCATCTCTTCTTGAGTGATGAATTTGTCATCATTTTCCGACATACCGTTTTGAATGCCCCAAACGCAAAGCTTATGGTCGGCTCCTGCCAGCCAAGGAAACTGCTTCGATTCCAGTCTCATCCCCACCTCTTCGGAGAAATGCAGCATTATCCTATTGTAACCCACCCTAGCAATTTCATCTATCAATCTTTTTATCCAAGCGGGAGTCAGATATTTTCTCGCACAATCGAGCATAAAAATACGCTCTTCAACGCAATATGACGGAACGCCCATAATCACCTTGCTCGCTTTCTTATAGTCAGTCAATATTAGTTTAAAGTCGGATCGTAGCCATGTC
>JAZOPW010000218.1:0-2062 GCA_045655785.1 Eubacteriales bacterium | reverse complement strand
CTCGTCGATCTCAACGGCGGTCTTCAGATAGTGGCGCAGCTGCTGCTCGTTTGCAACGATCTGCATGGCACGTCCGCCAAGCACGAAGCTGGGACGAACCAGAACGGGATATCCGATGCGCGCTGCCGCCTTGACACCGTCCTCGATCTTGGTCACAGCCTGTCCCTCGGGCTGAGGAATGTTCAGCTCCTCCAGGATCTTTTCAAACAGATCGCGGTTTTCCGCACGGTCGATCGCCGCACAGTCAGTGCCTATGATCTTGACGCCGCGCTTCATCAGCGGCTCTGCCAGGTTGATCGCGGTCTGTCCACCCAAGGAAGCAACCACGCCCTCGGGCTGTTCAAACGCGACAATGTTCATCACGTCCTCGGGAGTCAAGGGCTCAAAGTACAGCTTGTCGGCTGTGGTATAGTCGGTGGAAACCGTTTCGGGATTGTTGTTGATGATAATTGCCTCATAGCCGGCTTTTTTGATGGTTTGCACGGCGTGTACGGTGGAATAATCGAATTCCACACCCTGTCCGATACGAATAGGACCTGCGCCAAGCACAACGATCTTCTTTTTATCGGTCAGACGAGACGCATTCTCACCCGTGTAAGAGGAGTAGAGATATGCAATATATTTTCCGGTGTGCAGGGTGTCAACCATCTTGAAGATCGGTCTGATCCCAAGCTCGCGGCGCATTTCAAAGACCTTGATCTCCTCAACGCCCCACAGCTTTGCAATGAATTTATCCGAAAAGCCCATCTGCTTGGCGGCGGCAAGGGTCTTGCCGTCATTTTTGTTTGCCTTGAGCAAGGCTTCCATATCGACGATGCGCTTGAGCGACTCGAGGAAAATATCGGTGATCATGGTCAGCTCATGCAGCTTTTCGAGCGACATACCGCGACGGATCAGCTCGGCAACGGCATAAATATTATCGTCCTTGGATTCCTTGAGGTATTCCACAAGAGCTTCCTCGGTCATGCTGTCAAATTTCGCATGGTAGAAGTGGCAAACGCCGGTCTCAAGCGAGCGCACCGATTTGAGGAAGCACTCGTCAAGCGTGGAGCCAATGCCCATGACCTCACCCGTCGCCTTCATCTGCGTACCCAGCGTGTTGGGTGCCGAAGTGAACTTATCGAACGGGAAGCGCGGGAATTTCGCAACGATATAATCCAAATTTGGCTCCATTGCGGCAGTTCCGCCCGCAACGGGGATATCCTCAAGAGCCATTCCGACAGCGATCTTCGCGGTCACACGCGCGATCGGATAGCCGCTCGCCTTGGAGGCAAGTGCCGAGGAACGCGACACACGCGGGTTGACCTCAATGAGATAGTATTCGCTGGATTCGGGATTGAGTGCAAACTGTACGTTACAGCCGCCTTCTATCTTAAGCTCCTTGATGATCTTGATCGCACTGTCATTCAGCATTTTCAGATCATGATCGTTCAAGGAAAGGATCGGAGCCACAACGATCGAGTCACCCGTGTGTACGCCAACGGGGTCTACGTTTTCCATTCCGCAAATGGTGATGGCGTGATCGTTGGAGTCACGCATAACCTCGAATTCGATCTCTTTATATCCCTTGACACTCTTTTCGATCAGAACCTGGTGTACGGGAGAAAGCTTGAAGGCATTGCGTCCGACCTCGATCAGCTCCTCCTCATTATAGGCAAATCCACCGCCTGTACCGCCAAGCGTAAACGCGGGACGCAAAACCACGGGGTATCCGATTGCCTTTGCCGCCGCCTTTGCCTCGTCAAGACTATAGGTGATCTCGGAAGGAATGGTAGGCTCCCCGATCGATTGGCAAAGCTCCTTGAACAGCTCACGGTCCTCGGCGCGCTCGATCGATTCACTGCTGGTACCCAGCAATTCAACGCGACATTCCTTCAGAACGCCCTTCTTTTCCAGCTGCATTGCAAGGTTCAGACCCGTCTGTCCGCCAATGCCCGGCAGAATCGCATCGGGACGCTCATAGCGCAAAATCTTTGCGATATATTCAAGCGTCAGGGGCTCCATATAGACCTTGTCCGCGATCGTGGTAAAGTCGGATCGTAGCCATGTCGTTCTGTGAGCC
>JAZOPW010000217.1:0-7818 GCA_045655785.1 Eubacteriales bacterium | reverse complement strand
CCTTGTTTCGGTGCGCGGAAACCTTGATATGACAGCATCACTCATGCCCAATCATCTGCAAGCTTCTACCGATGGGGGAGACGTGACACTGCGTCTGAATGAGAACGCGTCCTTCCGTTTGGATTGGACCACCGAAAAGGGAAGCCTTGCTTCGGATCTGCCGCTGACCCGTGAGGGCGATTCCTACGTTTGCGGCGGCGGAATCAACACCTTTTCCGTGACCACTGTCAGCGGAAATTTGACGATCGTACCGAGCGGTAAATGCTGAAGAAAACAAAATTATCTATAAAACGAAAAGAACAAGCGAAGAAGGAAAGATCCTTTTACGCTTGCTCTTTTTTATTGAAATTGGTTTCTAAACTGATTGCTAAAAGCTTTACAGACTATCTACCAAAGCACAGATATTGGCAATTTCTGTTTGAGGATCACGCCACCAATCCATGCTCCAGATGCGCTTGATGCGCCATCCGCGGGATTCCAGATATTTCTGACGGTGATAGTCGCGTTCACGGGCAGATGCGGCGGTGCTGTAAAGCTTGCCGTCACACTCGATTCCAAGCACGTATTTGTCGTTCTTGCGAACGGCAATATCGATGCGGTAGCCACCGATACCGACCTGCGTGTCAATATCATAGCCCTTTTCACGAAGCGCGTTGGCGACCTTTTGCGCATATTCGGTCTCGAATGCGGCGGGGGCAATGCCGTAGGTCTCACCGAAGGATTGCAGAATTCTTTCGGCATCCTCTTTGTCATTGTTGCTGACGGCAAAGGCGTATTCCAGATAGCTCTTGAGAATACGAGGTCCGTCATTTTTCGCATCGTCAAGCGACAGCTCGGACGGACGGAAGGAGGTGACGATATGGACCTTCTGTTTGGCACGGCTGATGGCAACGTTCAAGCGGTTTTCGCCGCCCTTTTGGTTGAGCCAACCGAAATTGTGCATCAAGCGTCCGCTTGCGTTCTTTGCGTAGCCGATCGAGAAGATGATCATATCACGCTCATCACCCTGTACGCTTTCGATATTCTTGATAAAGAGACCCGTATCCTCGCCGTTGTCCTTACGCGACATCTCTGCACGAACCTGCAGACCGAATTCATGATCCTTGAGAGACTCCTCGTCGATCACGTCATAGATCATATCGCGCTGGGACGCATTGAAGGCAATCACGCCGATGGTCTCGTTATTCTTGCGATTTTCAAAGAATTCCTTGATCAGGGCAACCACGCGCTCGGCTTCCTTGCGGTTGGAACGACCCTGCCATACGGCGTTGTCGACCAAATGAACCTCGATCGGAGGCTTTTCGGGGGCATCGGTGTTGGGAGCCACGAACAGGCGACCCTTGTAGAAGGCGTAGTTGGAGAAATCGATCAGCTCCTCATACTTGGAGCGGTAATGGGTGTTGAGCAGAATGTCGGGATAGCGGAAGCGTGCAAGGTCAAGCAGACTTTCTTCCTCAAGTGCCGCAGAGATCTCGGCGTCCTCGTCCAACAGATCCTCCGACATTTCAAAGCGACCCTCACCAAGGCTGGAGGGACGAAGCTGCTTGTGGTCACCCGCAATCACAACCTTCTTTGCACGGATGATAGAGGGGATACTCTTTTCCACGTAAAGCTGGGATGCCTCGTCAAAGATCAGCAGATCAAACAGGTCGTTCTGCTGGGGAAGCACCTCGGATACTGCCTCGGGCGTCATCAGCCAAACCTTGATGGCTTTGAAGAGCTCGAAGTCAAACTTTCTTACAAATTTAGAAACGCTCGCACGGCGGCGGCTCTCAATGGCACGGTTGATCTCACCCTTGCGCTTGGAGGCAGTGATGTATTGAATATCATCGGCAAGCACCTTGGCAATGCGTTGCTTGGCAAGTGCCTGCTTTTCACCGATGGCGCGCTCCATAGAGGAAATGATCTTATCAAAGGAGGCAACCTTGGGCATCAGCGTGCGATTTTCCATTTCAAAGCGCTGAATATGCTCAAAGAGCATGGTGTTGTAAAGCTCGTCGTTCCATTCGATCACGGTACCGCCGCAGATCTTGTGGATCTTCCTCAGGGCGGTCAGATACAGGTTTTCGTTCTTGGTCAGCCCGTTTACGATCGGCTTGAGATTTGCATAGCCTGCGGTAAATTCCTTTAAGCTCTGCTTCACAGCCTCGGGCTGCTCCATGATCAGCCGCACGGTATAGTTGCCGGTGTTCTTGCCAAAGTAATCCTTCGTTGCCTGTTGGATTTCCTTGGCGATGCGACCCTTGGATGCTTGACGCTTCAGGAAGGGAAGGTTGCGCCACTCGTCCACCTTTAAGATCATTTCGTCGATCGAATCCGAGAACAGGATCAGATCATACTGCGAAAGCGAGTCCTTCATTTGCAGGAACCACGGATAACGCTCGATGGTCAACTGATAGTGATCCAGGCTGTCGGTCAACTGTCCGTTGGCAAACTTTTTATGAATCGCGGCGACCTCGTCGTATTTCAGATCCAGCAATTCGGGCGTCATCATGCCACGGATCGTTTTGTAGGTCTTGATCTGCTCATGATTTTGCAGATTGACACGGCGGCTCTCCATGTAAAGACGGTAGGGCTCTACGCCGAACTCACCGGGGGAGAAAAGCTTATCCGCAATGATCTCCAGGGTTGCGACGTCGGCATCGATTTCAGCCGAAATTGCCGAAAGATCGGGGGCTTGCAGCGGAGCGTTCGCATCATTGCTGAACAGCAGACGCTCAAGCTGGGAATAGAAGAGGTTTTTATTGTTGGAATCATCCATCATCATCGCATAACGCGAAAGCGTACCCAAACGTGAGTAAACAACGTCAAGTGCGGTTTTCTTTTCCGAAACCATCAAAACCGTTTTGCCTTCGTTTACAAACTGTGTGATCAGGCTGGTGATGGTTTGTGATTTACCTGTGCCGGGAGGTCCCTCCACAACCAGCTCATCCATGGTTTCTGCGGCATGTAAAACCGCCTCTTGCGCGCTGTTGAGCGCGTTGATATAGACCAGAGAATTCTCGCTGATGCTGGGCTGCTTTTTGTCGGGATGGTTCAATTCCAGATCGGCATCGGCATCGGAGTAGAAATCGTTTTCACCGTAATCCGAAACCAGATCGGAAACCAGCTTATTGATCAGACCCTTGTCCAAAATCTCGTCAAAGTCGCGTTGGATCGAGTTGGAATACGCGGGGAATTTTCCGATGACGATGTTATGTACCAGCTTCAGTGTACCGCGTGAGTAGTGCGGGAAGGAGTCACCGGGATATTCCTTGAACTTTTTCAGCTCATCGCTCTCGTACTCGATGCGAATGTCATTTTCCTTGTAGAAATCCAACAGATTCTGCAGGAAGTTGTCAGAGGAAAGCTCCTCAAGCGTGCAATCGGGCAGAGGAGTGGTAATGCTGTTGAACTTATCGTGTGCAAGAATCAGCGTACCGTTATAGATGATGTCACGCGTGGTATCCAGCTCGACCGTGATGTTCGCGGTGCTGCGGTCAAGGGTCACGGGGAAGAGGCAGAGCGGTGCGCGCACGCCGAATTCTCCATTTACCAGATTTCCCTGCACAAAGGGATAACCGATGTAAAGATCGTTTTGTCCCTTATCGCGCATATCGCGTACGGTTTCTCGGATCAAGCCGACCAATTGGCGGTATCTCTCTCTTGCGGGAGAGGTGCGCGGAAGATCCTGTGAGGAAACGTCGGCAATCGTAACCGCGCCGCCTTCTCCAAACAGAATATCAAAGGGGTTGTAGTGTCCCTCGGCGTCAAACAGGTCAACTGCATATTTCGGAGAAAGACGCGGCAGGAACAGCATGCGGTTATTGCGGTTGATGTTGATCAGCTTTTTGGAAAGCTCGCGCAGAGTCTCCTCTACCGTACGGCTTACGGCAGGCGTCGGCTCGGAATAACCGCCGTTATTTGCCAAAACGCGCAAAAACTCCTTGGCGTAGTTTTCAACAAAGGCGGGACCAACGCCGGGAATGCTTTTGAAATCGGATGCTTTTTTGGGCATCAGACGAACCATCTCGCGAATTGATTCGTCGGGACAGATCTGCGGTGTACGTCCGGTTCTGGCTTTTTCGCGTTCCTTCAGGGTCTTTCGCAATTCGAACAGGGCTTCTTCCAACCCTGCAGTACGGGTGTTTTGATTTTGCTCCATGTTGTTCCTTCTTTCTTCTTCAGTAGCGCATCAATGCTATTTATCTACCTAACAGTATAGCATATTTTTGGATTTGCGTCAAGTCGTTTTTGATAACTTATCTTGTGAAAACTTTTTTGTTATTTTTACCTCCTTTTTGTCCTAAAATACCAAAAATACCAATATTTACAAGTTTGGTATCGGGTTTTGAAATTTTGGGCTTTGAATTGTAAGAAAAGTACGAAAAAAATTTGAAAAAAACCAAAAAAATTTTCAAAAAGGTATTGCGTATTTTTGATAAATAGGTTATAATATTACCAACGGTGGTGCAAAGTGGAGCAAAATGTCTCGAAGTGGAGGCAAAGTGGCTCCGATCACCGATCAAAACAAGGAGGAGCAGAAGATGCTTGGCGGCGAATTCAGACACAATCTTGATGCGAAAAACCGAATCTTTATTCCCGCAAAGCTGCGTGACGAGCTGGGACAGACCTTTGTGGTGGCGAAGGATATTCGCGAAAAATGCCTGAAGGTATATTCACAGACGGGGTGGGAAAGCTACATTGCCCCCTTGCGTGAGCAGAACCGTAAGCTCTCCGAAAAGATTTTGCGATTCCTGCATGCCTCGCTTGTACAGGTCACACCCGATTCCCAAGGGCGCATCGTTCTGCCGCAGGAATTGGTGGGACACGCGGAGATCGACCGCAACGTCGTGATCGTCGGTTGCTGTGATTACGCGGAGATCTGGGCAGAGGAGGCTTACGATAAGCTGAAAGCAGATGAGGATCTCTCCGAAATGATCGCGGAGCTGGAATCCTTGGGACTTTGACCGAAAGAAAAGGGAGGACGAGCAATATGTCGGAAACCGTAAATTTTTCTCACAGATCCGTCCTTCTTGACGAATGCATGGAGGCACTTGCCATTCGTCCCACGGGAACCTACGTGGACGGAACGGCGGGCGGTGCGGGACACAGCTCTGCCATTGCAGCAAGACTTTCCGAGGGCGGCAGGCTGATCGCACTTGATCAGGACGAGACCGCAGTAGCGGTGGCAACCGAGCGATTGTCGGTTTTCGGAGATCGCGCACGGGTCGTCAGAAGTAACTTCTGTGAGCTGGAAACGGTATGCCGTGAGCTTGGCGTCGGGCAGATCGACGGCTTGCTCCTAGATCTCGGTGTTTCTTCCTATCAATTGGATACGGCGGAGCGCGGGTTTTCCTATCAGGCGGACGCACCGCTTGACATGAGAATGGATACTCGCAAGCCTCTGACCGCATGGCACGTAGTAAATGAATACAGTGAGGACCGTATCAGAAGGATCCTCTTTGAATATGGTGAAGAGCGTTTTTCTTCCCGTATTGCATCAAACATCGTTCGCGAAAGGGAAAGGACGAAGATCGAAACCACAGGGGAACTGGCGGAGATCATCAAAAGGTCTATCCCTGCCGCAGCAAGAGACGGCGGACATCATCCGGCAAAGCGTTCATTTCAGGCTTTGCGCATCGAGGTGAATGCCGAGCTGGATGTGATCGCACCCGCGATCCGATCCGCCGTACGTCTTTTAAATCCGGGTGGCAGGATCGCCATCATCACCTTCCACTCGTTGGAGGACCGTATCGTCAAGCAGACCTTTGCGTCGCTTGCCGAGGGGTGTACCTGCCCCAAGGATTTTCCGGTTTGTGTTTGCGGAAAAAGACCCGAGCTAAAGGTCATCAGCCGCAAGCCGATCCTTCCTTCCGATCGGGAGCTGGAGGAGAATCCGCGCTCGCGCAGTGCAAAGCTTCGTGTGGCGGAAAAGCTGTAAAAATGAAAGGAGTCGGAGAGCATGGAGCATGTGGACGTAAGACCCGTAGAGCCCGTACAAGGGCAGGGCTTGCAGATTTCGGTAGAGTCGCAGGTGAGCGCGCTCTCCGATCGTTATGCCGCAAGAGGCTTGCGCAAATCGGTGCTGGAGGATGCCGCCGAGCAGATTCGCAGAGAAGAAGAAACAAGGGGCTTGGCACCCGAAGCATACCGCCTGTCGCTGATGTCGGAGGCAAGTGTGAACGGTCGATACCGCTTGGGAAAGCGTGAAATGACCTCGTCTGATCTGGTTCGGTATTTTGCCGATACAAGAGAGAGACGCATTCGGAATGTCGATTTTTCGGAAAATACGGGAGTTGATGTTTGTGAGCCTGTGGCCGAGAATGAGTCGGACAAGCAAGTATCCGAAAGCCGTGCGTTGGTGCTTCCCGAAAAGGTGAAAGCACTCTCGGGGAGTGTGAGCACTCGCCTCAAGGCCGCCGTTCCTACCTGGTTCAATGCGGCAAAGCCCGATACCTCGCGTGAAACCAAACGGTTTCCGCTTTCTGCATTTGCCGCTGTGGCGGCAGTTGCCATGTCGATGATGCTGATCGTGGCAAGCTCGGTTCTTCTGACACGTGCCGAGAATAACATCAGCAGGCTGAAAAAACAGATCAACAGCGCATCAAGTGAGGTCGCAGAGCTGAAAAGCGACCTGGAGGTGCAGTACGATCTGCTCGAGATCCGCTGCATTGCCATGGAGGAATACGGCATGGTGGATGAGGAATACATCAAAATGCACTACCTGACGCTTGGAAACGAGGACAACGTGGAGGCGTTTGAGGATGACCGTGAGGATCAGGTTGGACTTTCCGCGATATTGAGCGGTATTTTGCAATAAAACGAACCAACAGTCATAAGTTTTCAAAATTGTCCATAGAATAAATAGCGGGGTAAGCGGGAGATTTCCTTCCGCCTTTCCGAACAGACCACAGAGTAAACGGGAAAGGAGAGGGTATATGAAGGAAGATCGAATCGAATCACATACGGAAGACACCGAAACGATACACCCAAAGGTGTTGCGAAGATCCTCTTTGCTTCTCTTTTTGGCAGTGGGTCTGTTCGGTGTACTTCTGATTCGTATCCTTCTGTTGCAAACGGTAGGGTATGAGCGCTATCAACAAAAGGTCATCGAGCAAATGACCACAGAATCGCGCGTGAATGCCACGCGCGGCAACATTTACGATGCAAACGGTGTGCTTCTTGCCACCAATATCAGCACCTACCGTGTGTTTATTTCTCCGTCATCGATCGCTTACGCACAGAGCGAATCCGATCAGGCAGGGGAGAACATCGATTATTCCAAGCTGATTTCCAAGCATCTTTCCGAGCTTCTTGACGTGGAATACGACTTCGTAATGAAGCAGACCACCTATACCAAATATCTGGACCGTACCATCAAAAAGGAGGTCGATGAGAATACCGCAGACCGTGTGCGTGCATTCATCGACGAATACGGCCTTCAAAGAATGATTTATCTGCAAACAACCAGCACGCGCTATTACCCTTATGGCACGCTTGCTTCGCACGTTCTCGGCTTTACGGGAAGTGACGGCTCGGGGCTTTACGGATTGGAATATTCCTACAACGAGCTTCTTGCGGGGACAAACGGCAAATACATCACCGCCCGTGACGCCCAGGGAAATGAAATGCCTTATGAATATAAGGAATACATTGAGGCGGAGGACGGATACCATATCAACAGCACCATCGACGTTTTCGTACAGTCGGCTCTGGAGGAGCAGTTGATGACGGCTTACACCGAGTCCAACGGTCAGAATCGCGCCGCAGGAATTGTGATGAACGTCAACACGGGCGAGATCCTCGGAATGGCGATCTGCCCGGGATTTGAAAGTC
>JAZOPW010000216.1:0-4712 GCA_045655785.1 Eubacteriales bacterium | reverse complement strand
GCAGGTGACCCCGCTCCCTTTGTAATGGAGCTTCCGGCTTACCACGCACCCGTTGCAGGTAACATTCTGCGCACCACATGGGAGCGCGGCTGGTCCTTTATCAAGCGCGCGGGTACCGTGATCTTTGCGGCAAGTGTTTTGATCTGGACCCTGAACAGCCTGTCTCTGGAAGGCACACCCCACTATATCACCGACACCAACGGCGGTCGTTCGATCCTTGAAGTAATCGGAAGCGCCATTGCGGTGATCTTCAAGCCTTTGGGCTTTGGCACTTGGCAGGCCGCCGTTGCAACGATTCTTGGATTGCTTGCAAAGGAAGAGGTGGTCGGCGTATTTGGTGCGTTGGCAGGCATGGAGGACGCTTTGATTGCAGAAGACGCGCTGACACAGGAACTGATCGGTAAAATGTTCTTCTCCAGTGCACTTGCAGGCTTCTCCTTCATGGTCTTTAACCTGCTGTGTGCTCCCTGCTTTGCGGCAATGGGTGCGATCAAGCGCGAGATGAACAACTGGAAGTGGTCGGTTGGTACGATTGCTTACATGTGTGTATTTGCATATACGATGTCACTCATCATTTACCAGCTCGGCGCATGGTTCATCGGCGCAGGTAACGTCATCGGTACGATTGTAGCCGTCATTCTCCTCGCATTCATCGTCTATATGCTGGTTCGTAAAAACAAACATGAAGAAAAAGAACTTACCATAAAAGCTTTTCTCAAAAAATAATCTAAAAAGGAGACATTTCTTATGGACTGGCCAACCATCATCGTTGCTTCGATCGTTGTCATTATTTTGGTTGCAATCGCGGTCAACGCAATTCACAATAAGAAAAAAGGAAAGCATTCCTCCTGCTCCTGCGGTGGCTCCTGTGGCGGCTGCGCCATGAGCGGAAGCTGTCATCCCAAAAAATAATCTAAAAGCCAGAGGCTTCCCGTGCCTGATGCATGGAAAGCCTCTGTTTTGATTTTCGATTCAATTTGTGTGTCAAATCTGTCGGGTGACCTTCTCCGAATCCAAATGACTGCCCTTTGTCGTGGGGCCCTGCAGATGTACCGCGCGCCACTTTTCTTCAAAAGCAAGCGTGTCAACACTCGGAAGCGCGGGAGCCTGTCTGCCAAAGAAACGGTCGGCAAACACACGGCTTTGCGCCGCTTGGCCCTCGATCAAAGCCGCGTCGGCGTCTCCCATCGCATAATTGCGCATGGCAATGCCCTCGCCTTGGCAAATACGTTGCAGTTGAGGGAAATAATATTTCAGTAGATACTGGGCATAGCTGACCAAACGGAAGCTTCCATAACAGCGATAGTGCCGTTCATATTCAGTACCTGTAGCCTCCACCGCCACACAAAGACCTTTCTTTACAGCCTCTATGATCGCATCATTTTCATTTTCCCTTGCAAAGCAGACCGTAAAATGATCGGGGAAATCGGGGGATGCATTTTCCAGCTTGTGAACATCGCTGGATCCCACCGTGGGGATCTGCAGACCCAAGGCGCGCAGATCCGCCCAAAGGGCAACCGAAAGATTCACACCGAGCTGTTCCATCCCGCCTACAAGCTCATATGCGTCAAACATTCCGCTTTCCAAAAGGATCTTTGCCAACTCCACGCACACATTATATACACAGGAGCCGCCCGGACGCCAGAAAGGATGCGCAAAAATAGCAAGGCCGCCTGCCTCGTGAATGCGGTCGCACGCCCATCGCGCCATGGCATAGCGGGTTTTATATACTGCGGGAACGGTTGCAGGAACACGCGCCTCATATGCCGCTATCGCCGCCTCATATGCCGCTCTGTCTTCAATATACTGCTCGGCAACGCTCTTCTTTCCGCCCACGTGAACAATATGAACAACGCTACCGGGAGTGTGGACCTCTTCTCCTTTTACACGCTGCAAGCCAAGCTTGACGCCCTGATAGGTCTCGTCGATCTCACCTCCGGGATAATAGCGGTTGTGGTCGGTCAAGGCAAAGAAATCGTATCCCTGTTCACGGAAATGCCCTGCCAATGCGGCGGGATCACGGCGTCCGTCGGAGCGGTAGCTGTGCGAATGCAGGTCTCCCTTCAAGGGACGAAGTGCATAGAGATCCGGCTTCAAAGAATAGATCACAAGCTCCTGCAGCTTCTTTTCACCGTATTCCAGAATGATCAGATGCTCCTGCTCGCGCCCAAAGGCAAAGGTGAAGCGCAAAACGCCACCGTGTGCAATGACGTCAAAGGTCTTTGCGGTGGGCAGACCGTAATAATCGATCGTGTCATCGTCCACCGAGATCACGCTGACACGGTAGGTCTCATTCTCAAAAAATAGAAATGCCTTTTCGGTGGGAGCGATCGTCATTTCGGTTGGCTTATCGGCAGGCACTACCGACGGCCAAATCGCATAATTCTTTGGGGTAGGAAGCATTTGTCTTCTCCTTTTTTGATTGGTTTGAGAAATGTAGATTCGTTTCTTATATGATACCACATTTCGATCTTATTTGCAAGGAAAAAAACTTTTTTTGCATTTTTTTGCACTTATTCTTTATATTGACAAATGTAGTCTACAACGCCGGTGCGAGTGGATCGCCGCCATTGCGGCAAGGGTGATCTCTATCGGCGGGGTGAAGATCAACGAGGATAACCTTGAATATGCCAACAGAAAGACCTCGCAGGGTTTTTATAATGAGAATCCAAAAGAATTTGACATTCGGCAAAAAATGTTGTATAATGAAAAGGCAGATAGAGAGCAGTTTGCCGCCTACAAGTCACGGCTTGGTTCTGATGCCCCGAAAAAGTTTTCAGATTGGCAGAATCTAAAATATAGAAATTCCGATCAGTATGCTGATATGAAAGCATATTATCGTTATAGAGGTATTAGTCCCGAAAGTGATAAACGATTCTATGACGCGAATAAAGCAAAGAGCATACTAAATGCAGAAAATAAAATCAAGGCAACAGGAATGGTTGTGAAACAAAAGCCAATTGTTATGACGGGTAAGAGAGACCATGCAGATAAGCAAATGCTTTTAAGAAATATTACAGAGGCAGATGTAAAAAAAATCATAAAAAGTTCTTCTTTTGCTTTGAGGCAACAAAACGGAAATGTATACGCTTTTTATTCAAAAGACGGATTCGCCGCAGTTGATACGAATGGAATATTGAGAACGGTCGGACGACTTGATGAAGGTGGAAAACTTTTGTTTGAGGAGGTTATGAAATATGTTGGAGATAATAAGTAACAAGGTATTCTGTCCCTTGTTTAACAAGGAAATTGACGACGGATATTGCTGGGAACTTTGCAATATCGGGACGGATGAAATCCTTTCCTATGGCGACAAGGTAACGGATTGGGACGAGGCTCAACGAATCTGTAAGAAGTGCGGAAGATATGAGGATGACGAATAATGAGCTACACCTACAAAGACAACACCGATGAAGTCCTAACCGCGCTTGAAAAAGCCATTGAAAACGGATTGACGGCTATTGGCATGACGGCAGAGGGGCACGCAAATATATGACAACATTCTGACAACAAAAACACAATAAAAATCGGTACAAAGCATCAAAAAAGCACAGGCATCGCGTTGCCATCGGAGAGTCTGAACTCAAGCGTGCGCTATTATGCAGCTAAAATTCACAGTTTGTACTTGCACACGCTATAGCAAATCAAAGATTTGCACAGTTCGATTTACAAAGTATCGTCAAGGAACAAAAAACAGACCCTGCTAAAAGCAGAGCCTGTTTTTGTTCGTTGGTGAAACGTTCGATTGGATGTCCGAACTATTAGCCATATTTTCAATTTCATCGGATGTGGGAATGTTGATTGGCTTATCGTCAAAAGTAAGAATCAGCTTGATGTAATCATCGTAAACGAATATAGCCTTGACAAGTCCGTCAATCAAACGTTCCTTATTTTTCTCAAACCGCAAATCGAGGTTGCGGAACTTGTGCAGCGTGAACAGAATGAAGTCCTTCGTTATCTTCGGCTTCTTGGCTTCTTCCAGCTTAATGTTCAAGGTGATTTTTTCTTCCTCCGCTTCAAGCTCTTCCAAGCGAGTCTTGGTTGTGCGAGTGACAACGCCTTTCTCGATAGCCTTCATAATGTTGTCGATAGAATCCCGAACCTCCTTCAGCTGAGCCTCAAGAGAGAGAACCATTTCGTTGTCCTCATCCAAAAGAGCCATCACATCCTCTGCCATCTTGCTAACGAGCTTGTCATTGTTCAGCCAAGCTGATATTTCCTCAATAACCTTATCCTCAATCCAATCCTTGCGAATTGCCTTGCGGTCACATTCGTGGCGCTTGGCACTGGCGCATTTGTAATAGCGGTAGATCACACCGTTCGGCTTGTTTGCGCTGTCGCCCACAAACATCGATTGGCATGTTCCACAGAACAGCTTTGTAGTCAGCAGATATCTCTCGGGAGCTTTTGACTTGCCCGTTGCATGCTTGTTTTGTTTCATACGAATGGCAACCCTTTCAAAAATGTCTTTGGAAACGATAGCAGGGATGGCGTTAGGAACTACGATCTCCTTGTATGCATACTCGCCAATATATCTGCGGTTGGCAAATATACGTGCAAGGGAGTTTTTATTAAAGCGGTTGCCCTTGGATGTGCGAATGCCTCTTGCATTCAGATCTTCAACAATATCGGTGATGGATTCGCCACCTGCGTATCTGCGGAACATCTCAATGACAAGCGGAGCTTTCTCGGGGTCTATCTGGTAGTGCTGT
>JAZOPW010000215.1:0-4243 GCA_045655785.1 Eubacteriales bacterium | reverse complement strand
AGAGGCAAAGCAGGAAAACGCCAATAAAAACCCCACCGTGAACAGCGTTCAGCGCGACTATATGGCAGGAGAGGTCAGCAGAGACATCACAAGCCGTATCCTGCTCCCCGAAGAGATCGTGCAGGCACATGAGGAGGGTATCATCCATTTCCATGATACCGACTATTATGCCCAGCATATGCACAATTGCGATCTAGTGGATCTTGAGGATATGCTCCAAAACGGTACGGTAATCTCGGGTACGATGATCGAGCGTCCGCACAGCTTTTCCACCGCCTGCAACATTGCCACACAGATCATTGCACAGGTGGCAAGCAATCAGTACGGCGGTCAGAGCATTTCTCTGACACATCTTGCCCCCTTCGTGCAGGTCAGCCGTGACAAGATCAGCCATTCTCTGCAGCAGGAGATGGATGACGCGAGAATTTTCCTTACCGCAAAGCAGTTTTCGGATATTGTGGAGCGGCGTCTGCGCGAGGAGATCAACCGCGGCGTGCAAACCATTCAGTATCAGGTCGTCACCCTGCTTACGACCAACGGACAGGCACCCTTTGTAACCGTCTTTATGTATTTGGGCGAGGCAAAGAATGAGCAGGAAAAGAAGGATCTTGCCATTATCATCGAGGAAACGCTGATGCAACGCTATCAGGGTGTCAAAAATGAGGACGGTGTGTACGTTACGCCTGCTTTTCCCAAGCTGATCTATGTGTTGGAGGAGCAAAATATCCATGAGGATTCTCCGTATTATTATCTGACCAAGCTTGCCGCAAAATGTACCGCGCGCCGCATGGTTCCCGACTACATTTCGGAAAAGAAAATGCTGGAGCTGAAAATCGACAAAAACGGAGAAGGGCATTGCTATACCTGCATGGGCTGCCGCAGCTTCCTGACGCCTTACGTCGATGAAAACGGAAAGCCAAAATATTACGGTCGCTTCAACCAAGGTGTTGTGACACTCAATCTTGTGGATGTTGCGCTCTCCTCGGGTGGCAATATTGAGAAATTCTGGAGCATTTTTGACGAGCGGTTGGAACTTTGCCATCGCGCTCTGCTCTGCCGTCATGAGCGTCTGAAGGGGACACTTTCGGATGTGGCTCCCATCTTGTGGCAACACGGAGCCCTGGCACGCTTGAAGAAGGGCGAACCGATCGACAAGCTGCTTTACGGCGGTTATTCCACTATTTCGTTAGGATACGCAGGGCTTTACGAGTGCGTCAAATATATGACCGGAAAGAGCCATACCGATCCTTCTGCCACGCCGTTTGCGCTTCACGTTATGCAACACATGAATGATGCCTGCAAAAAGTGGAAAAATGAACACAATATCGATTTCAGTCTGTATGGAACGCCTCTGGAATCCACAACCTATAAATTTGCCAAGTGTCTGCAAAAGCGGTTTGGAATCGTACCTGGAATCAATGATAAGGGGTATATCACCAACAGCTATCACATCCACGTAACCGAGGAAATCGACGCCTTTTCCAAGCTGGCATTTGAAGCCCAATTCCAAAAGCTTTCACCCGGCGGCGCGATCAGCTATGTTGAAGTCCCCGATATGCAAGGAAACCTTGAGGCGGTATTGCAGGTCATGCGCTTCATTTACGATAATATCATGTATGCCGAGTTGAATACCAAATCCGACTACTGCCAGGTGTGCGGTTGGGACGGTGAGATCGAGATCGCGGAGGATGACGGCAAGCTGATTTGGAGATGCCCGAAGTGTGGGAATACCGACCAGAACAAAATGAACGTTGCAAGACGCACCTGCGGCTATATCGGCACACAGTATTGGAATCAGGGAAGAACGCAGGAGATCAAGGAACGTGTCCTGCATCTGTAAGTACTTTTGAATTTTGAGTGAGAAAATGGGTTGACGAAGCATGAACTACTGTCAGATTAAAAAATTGGATATTGCAAATGGGGAAGGCGTACGAACGACGCTGTTTGTGTCGGGGTGTACCAACCAATGCGAGGATTGCTTTCAGCCCGAGACTTGGGATTTCGGATACGGTCAACCCTTCACAACAGAGGTGGAGGACGAGATCATCGAATCGCTCAAGCCCTACTATGTCAATGGCTTGACCCTTCTTGGTGGCGAGCCCTTTGAGCCATCCAATCAAAGGGCTTTGGTTCGCTTTTTGCATCGGGTTCGTTCAGCCTGTCCCGACAAAACGGTGTGGTGCTTTACGGGCTTTACGCTCGACGGCGAGCTTTGGCGTGAGGGATCACATCCGAGATGTGAGGTCACGGACGAAATGCTTTCTATGATCGACGTGCTGGTGGACGGACGCTACGTCAAGGCACTAAAGGATATTTCCTTGCGCTTTCGCGGATCGTCCAATCAAAGGCTGATCGACATGAAGAAAACGCTTCAACAGGGAAAAATCATTCTTTGGGGCTGATTCACAAAATACCCCTTGATTTTATTTCAAAAGTATGATATACTAAAAAAAGGAACAGGAGGGAGAGATATGAGAACAAACGAATCAGCCGAAATGTATTTGGAAACAATACTCTTGCTGATTGAAAAGCAGGCAAAGGTGCGTGCCATTGACGTTGTGCATGCAACAGGATATACAAAGCCGAGTGTGAGCCGCGCAATGGGACTTTTGCGCAAAAACAGCCGTATTGAGATTGATTCCAACGGATATATTACGTTGACAGCCGAGGGCGAGGCTCTTGCGAAAAAGATCGTGGAGCGTCACCGTGTGTTAAGCTGTTTTTTGGAGGGGCTTGGTGTTTCTCCCGAAACGGCAGCCGATGATGCATGCAAAATGGAGCATATCATCAGCGATGAAACCTTTGAAAAAATGAAGGAGCAGTTCGCACAAAGAGCTTAAGCCTGCTATCAAAAAGAGACAAATTCAACACGTTTGTCTCTTTTTGTTTTT
Organism: Eubacteriales bacterium; assembly: GCA_045655785.1. Lineage (GTDB taxonomy): Bacteria > Bacillota > Clostridia > Oscillospirales > CAG-272 > UMGS1865. Next base: position 1,352 of record JAZOPW010000215.1, on the reverse strand, counting down.
TTGAAGTGTTTACAAACGGGGCAGGATGTGTTATAATATTAGAAGACTAATTTTTGCTTTCCCGGAGACCACTATGAAGCTCAACTATCGCGCCACTATGCTTGCCTGTTATAACGGTTATATCACCCAGGCGATCTGTATCAATCTTGCACCGCTGTTTTATCTCATTTTTCAGAGACAATACGGGCTGACACTGATGCATATCAGCTTTTTGATCATCTTCTTGTTTTTGGTTCAATTGGGTATCGACCTGTTGGCAACCGCCTTTTCCAAACGGATGAATATCCGATTTTGTATCCTTTTGGCACATCTGTCAACCGTTGTCGGCTTGATCGGACTTTCGGTGTTCCCCGAGGTCATGTCTCCCATGATGGGACTGCTTCTTGCCGAATTCTGTCTGGGCGTTGGCGGCGGCTTTATCGAGGTGATGGTCAGTCCCTTGATCGAGGCTTGTCCAACCGAAGGAAAATCGGGGAATATGAGCTTGTTGCACTCCTTTTACTGTTGGGGGCAGGCTGGGGTGGTACTGCTTTCGGGCATCTTTTTCTATTTTTTTGAGCCCGATTCCTATTGGCACCTGTTACCTCTGTTTTGGGCATTGTTTCCCCTGCTTGGCGCGATCGCCTTTTGTGCAGTTCCGATTTATCGGTTACCCGATGCCGACAGAGACGAGCAAAAGGGCGCGGGTATTTTTTCACGCCCCTTGTTTTGGTGCTTCTTTTTGATGATGTTTTGTGCGGGAGCCTCGGAAATGGCAATGAGTCAATGGGCGTCAGGCTTTGCCGAATCGGCACTTGGTGTTTCCAAAAGTGTGGGGGATCTTGCAGGTCCCTGCCTGTTTGCTTTGATGATGGGGTTGGCGCGTTTGCTGTATGGCAAATTGAGCGACCGTATTTCATTGGAACGGGTACTGATGATCGGTTGTGCCCTTTGCGTGGCGTCTTATTTACTTGCCGCGTTCTCGGCACTTCCCGTGCTTGCTTTTCTCGGATGCGCGATCTGCGGATTCAGCGTCGGTGTTTTTTGGCCGGGGATCATCAGCGGTGCCAATGTGAAGATGCCCGGCGGTGGAATCGCGATGTTTGCGTTGCTTGCCGTTGCGGGAGACATTGGCTGTCTTGTCGGCCCGGCACTCTCGGGCATGGTTGCCGATTGGTTTGGTGGAGATCTGCGTGCCGCGTTTTGTTTTGCTGTTATCTTCCCAACCGTCAATTTTATTGCGTTGCTGATTCAAGGTAGCAACGAAAAAAAGAAAGGAAGTCTATGACAACTCTTATTTTTGTACGTCACGGACAAAGTGTCAGCAATCTGGGGCGCCGCTTCACAGGGCAGGGGGATACCCCTCTGACAGA
>JAZOPW010000214.1:0-5461 GCA_045655785.1 Eubacteriales bacterium | reverse complement strand
CGAACACAAAGCAAAGGAGAGCGCCTTTTTTGGCTGCGTATTGACATGGAAACTCCCTTTTTGACCAACAAAAAGTTGGATGAGAAGCAGATCCAAACGCTTGTCGCCTTAACCGACAAGGATGAACCGATCCTTTACGCTGTGGTCGGTGAGATCTCCCAACGGGCAAGCTACAGCTTCAATGTTTTGTTGCTGACCCGCGCGCACCTGTTCAGCTACGATTTCGGAAGCAACACCTGCTCCGAAAAGGTCGCATTTACCGATATTGAAGAGGTCTTCAATAAACGTATGTACGGCAACGGTCTGATGCGTGCGCGGATGAAGGACGGTACCACCAAGGAGCTGTTCCGCTTCACCTTTTCGGTAGCGGCTCTTTGTGACGCAGTGCTGACCTACATCACCGACATCCGTGACGGCACCTCTTCGGTGGAAGAGGCATACGGCATGATCGAGGCTACCTACAATAAGCACCTCTCGGTTTGTCCCAAGTGCGGACGAACCCTGTCAGCCCCCGGCGTGCCTTGTATCAGCTGTATGAATAAGGGACGTCTCTTCAAAAAGCTGGTCGTATATTTAAAGCCGCAGATTCCTCTGATTCTTCTTTCGGTTTTTCTGTCCTTTTTCACTACGGGATTGGCTCTGACCCCTCCGATCCTGACACAAATGCTGGTTGACGACATCCTGCCAAACAGCAACCTGCAGATGCTTTACATCGTTTCGGCAGCCCTGGTAGGCGTCTACATTGCAAGATTTACATTCAGTGGCTTGCGCGCGTATATTTCGCGTGTTGCAGGAAATAAAATCGTATCCGCCATCCGATGTGACGTATACGAAAAGGCACAGCATTTGCCTATGCGGTTCTATGACAAGACCTCCACGGGTTCGGTAATCAACCGTATCAGCGGAGATACCGCAACATTGCAGTCCTATATGCTCCGTATTACGCAGGAAGCACTTGTATACTTCTTCCGTATGATCGGTATCATTGTCATTATGCTTTGCCTCAACTGGAAGCTGACATTGTTTTCGCTGATCCCGATCCCGCTGATCGTGGTGGGCTCGCGTATCTTCCGTCAGCTGGTCGCCCCCTTCTACCGCCGCATCTGGAGACGCTCCTCGTCCGTGACCTCTGCTCTGACCGATACCATCCCCGGCATCCGCGTCATCAAGTCCTTCACCAACGAAAAGAACTCCACCAAGCGCTTTACAAGCTGTGTTGAGGAATGGCGCATCACCGATACCAAGGCAGGTAAGATTTTGAGTGCTTATCCGCAGATCATCAACTGTCTGGTATCATGCGGTAGCGTGGTCATCTGGGCATTGGGCGGTCAAATGGCGATCAAGGGGCTTGAGACCCAGGCGGTTGGAACCATTTCTGTGGGTCTGCTTGTTTCCTTTATCTCCTACGCATCCATGTTCTATGAGCCCGTCAACTTCTTTGCGAACCTCTCGGACGCAACGCAGAGCGCAATGGCATCGGTCGAGCGCATCATGGATATTCTCGACGCCGAGCCCGAGCATGACTTCGGAAAAGGAAATACAAGCGCAAACATGGGCGGTCGTATCGAGTTCAAGAACGTCAACTTCTCGTTTGACCGTACCAAGAAGGTGCTGAAAAACATTAATCTGACCATCGAACCGGGTGACATCGTGGGCATCGTTGGTACCACAGGCTCGGGTAAATCCACCCTGATCAACCTCCTGTTGCGTTACTATGACCACTATGAGGGACAGATCACCATCGACGGCGTGGACATCCGCAACATCGATATGCAGTACTACCGTTCTCAAATCGGCTACGTACAGCAGGAGCCCATGATGTTCCACGACACCATTTACAACAACATTGCTTACGGCGACAGCAGCTTTTCGGTCGATGAGGTCATCAATGCCGCAGATATCGCGAACGCGCATGAATTCATCGTCCGTCAGCCCGACGGCTACGATTCGGTATTGGGTGAGCGCGGAACCGGTCTTTCGGGCGGTGAGCGTCAACGTATCTCGATTGCGCGCGCCATGCTCCGAAACCCCAAAATGCTGGTCTTTGACGAGGCAACCGCTTCGGTGGACTCCGAGACCGAGCATTTGATCCAGGAAGCCATTGAGCATCTGATCAGCGGTCGCACAACCCTGATGATCGCCCACCGTCTTTCCACCCTTGCAAAGGCAAACAAGATCGTAGTGGTTGACAACGGTAACATCATTGAGTGCGGTACTCCGCAGGAGCTGATGGAGATGAAGGGCAAATACTACCGTTTGGTACAGATCCAGTCCATGTCCGACAAGGTGGCCGAGTCTCGCCGTGCCGAGAATTTTGAATGAGGAGGCACCGTTATGGGTAGAATCTACGTTGACAAATACACGGGAAAAATTGAGCGTACCGACGTTTACCACGTGCGCCTGACCATGCGTGACGGCAGTGTATTTGAAAAGCTCGAGCCCCGCCGTCTCTTCCCCTTTACCAACACCTCCATGTACATCACGCTGTTGGATGAAAACGAGCGTGAGGTCGGATTCATCCGCGACTTCAAGGAGCTGGATTCGGATTCCAAGAAGGCTGTTGAGGAGTGCTTTGCAGAGTATTATATGATCCCACAGATCACACGCCTTTCCGATGTTTCCGAAAAATTCGGATCTTTGAAATGGACAGTGGATACAGACAGAGGAGAAATCTCCTTCCGTATTCGCAACAGACAAAGCGACATCAAGCTTCTCTACGGCACCAAACGCGTGCTGATCCGCGACTCAAACGATAACCGTTATGAGATCCCTGACTACACCGCCCTGGATTCGCGCAGTCAGCGACTGCTCTATTCTTACCTTTAATGTACAAGTCATAAAACCAAGTGCAGCCCCCAACAGACGTATGTTCTGTTGGGGGCTGTTGCTGTAGACAAGTATGCTTTTGAAATCGCAATCAGCAAAACGAACAAAGCAGATCCATCCAAAGCCTCACGAAAGGTTATTGAACAAATTTTCACGAAACATATTTACAAACATTAAAAATTGTGATATAATAATTTTGCCAAACGAACTTAATAATCGCACTTACAGGTATATTTTCTTTAGGGGATAATCATGCCATTTTTCGTCATACTATTAAACGAATCCATTATAAAAAAATGCGACTCCCGTTTGATAGTATGAAAACACCTATCTGCGTATAAGTTCGTTTGGCGACAACTTGGAGCTCGCGTTTTTTGGTGCGTGGCTTCGGTTGCGCACCTTTTTGTATTCCGAAAACTACCAGCAGTGCTGGTGATTCCACAAATCTTTGGCTTTGCGCAATCTCGCCGTAGTGGAAGGCTCCCTTGTGTAAAGGGAGCCTTTTTTACCTTTCGGAAGGTAATTGAATAAATTTTCACGAAACATATTTACAAACACTAAAAACTGTGATATAATAATTTTGCCAAACGAAACCAAATATTTTTTAAGGATAAACGCCGTATTTTTATAGGGGGTCTTATACCCTTTTCTACTTTTTGCGAGTCAGATGAAATCAGGCAAAAACGCTTGCTCCGCTGACTTGCATAAGGTGTTTATCCGTGAAGTTGGTTTTGTTTGGCGACAATTGGAGCTCGCGTTTTTCGGTGCGTGGCTTCGGTTGCGCACCTTTTTTATATACTGATAGGGGGGTATATGCACAAGAATATTGAAAGAAAAGTAATCGATATTACAGGTGTAGAGCTTACTCCGGGAAAGCCGTCTGTTTGTCTTGGCAACGGAGAGCAAGGGTTTGAGTGTTGTTGTGACGAGTGTGACTACTATTTGCTTTGTTTCCCCGAATGCGATGCAAAAAACAATGCGAACACTTCTTTTTAGTGTGGGATGATATTTTTTTCAGACTCTTTATAATTTTAACTTGTGTGGAATGATTGTCAATGAACAAAAATATCATTTCTAAATTGCTTAGGTTTGAAGCTTTTCCACACGAAAAAGAAAGCACCCGCAATTCGATCAAGTGACCGAAAACCCGTATTCCACAAGCTTTGTAGCAGGAAGTGCCTCAATTTTTTGGGGTGGCAGTGCATTCTCACGACAGCAAAGTGTCACAACGGTTTGGTCAATGAGATATTCATAAAACCGAACTCCAAAGACCGACTCCGCCGTCACCACGTCGGTTTTCCGCAAGCCTGCGAGTCCTTCCCCCGTCCATTTCAGCAGAGCTTCCTTTCTCGTCCAGATCCGCGCAAAGGTGACCTCTGTGGGATCGGACAAAAAAAACTCGTATTCGTTTTCGGTAAACCAACGCTCTGCCATCGGACAGAGTCGAAGCCTGCCAAGCCGCTCCAGGTCCTCGGCATCGATCCCCACGCGCAACACGTCGCGAAACAGCTCCTTTTTGCAGGTGTCCGACACGTTAACCGATGGAAATCGGCTTGCAAACGCGGCAGACGGCAGAACAGACTCGGCATATGTCGGTGTTTCGATGGCACAGACCACATACTGCCCCGTGTGGCTGATATTAAAATCGATCGGCAGATCGGCAAAATAGGGTCTGCCATTTTGGTCGAATAAGAGCCTTCCCCGATAACCGTACAGATCCAACAGCAACAGTCCCGCAAGGCTTGCCCGCGCCACCTTTTCATCGCGCAGACTTTTGTGTCGCTCTCGCCATGCGCGGTACAGCACGGGATCCAACATATCCTTGATGGCGCGATACGTCGGGATTCGTGATAGCTTCAATGCGTAAATACCGATCAACCTCTCTGCCTCCTTTCCGTTTTCTTTCTCTCTTCCCCTATATTTTATCATATCAGCGGCGGTTTGAAAAGGTTTTTTCCTGTTTTTTTACAATTTTCGTAAAAAAACAGTTGACAAAACCCTAAATATGTCTTATAATAGAATTAGAATTATTCTTTTTATTTTATGAGGGTAGTGCCATGACAAAACAAAGAGAGCTGATACTGAATATTTTGAAGCAATCGGACAGACACCTGACCGCCGATGAGATCTTTTTCCTTGCCAAGCTGAAAATGCCGAGCATTGCAATGGCAACCATTTATAACAACCTCAACGCCATGAACGAGGCGGGAATGCTAAAGCGTCTGCACATCGACGGTGTTGCCGATTGCTTTGACAAGATCACCGAGCCGCACGATCACCTTCTTTGCGACCGTTGCGGAAAAATCACCGACATTCACCTTCCAACGCTTGCCGATTCGATTGAGGAATCGCTCGGCACAGAGATCGAGGACTATGAGCTGACCGTACACTATGTGTGTCCCGAGTGCCGCCGCGCACCTCGGCGTCGGTAATACATGAAAAAGGCTTGATCAAATCCTTTAACAAACCGACAAAAACTTTTTCTATCAATCTGAGTCATGACCACCAGCCGTGCTGGTGGCTTGCGATAGCCCCCTTGGGGCATTCCACACGCTGAGCCTATAGGCTCGTCGAAAAATCCGCCACTTGCGGTAATTGCCCTACCACTATTGAAATAGTAAATTTCTGTAGCCAT
>JAZOPW010000213.1:0-3823 GCA_045655785.1 Eubacteriales bacterium | reverse complement strand
GATCCTGGTGCTGGATGACAGCTCCTCGGCACTCGATTACAAAACCGACGCCAACCTGCGCACCGCCCTGCGGCAGGAAATGTCAGACTCCACAGTGGTCACGGTCGCACAGCGCGTCAGCTCGGTCAAGCATTGCGACGTCATCCTGGTTCTGGAGCATGGATGCGTGATCGGACAAGGCAAGCATGAGGAGCTTTTGGAAAGCTGCTCGGCTTACCGTGAAATTGCCGATTCTCAGATGGGAGGTGCTTTCGTTGAATAAGGTTCTCAATCCGCGCGCCGACTCCAACCCCAACAAGCACGGCGCAAACAAAAAGCTCGACCGTAAGACCGCGAAGGGCATTTTCCTTCGTTTAAGCGCATACGTGTTGCGTTATTGGCATCTTTTCCTGTCGGCTGTTGCCTTTGCTCTGCTCTCCAATCAGCTCGCACTCCTGGGTCCCAAATATTCGGGAGACGCCATCGACGCCATTGCATCGGAGAGCGGCGTAAACTTCCCCGAGGTTTGGAAAAATGTGATCTCCATGCTGGTCTGCTACGTGCTGTCCGCGATCCTGGCTTACGTCCTGGCGGTGCTGATGATCCACTTAAGCCAAAAAATCGTATACGTCATGCGTAAACAGCTCTTTGAAAAGCTGAACACGCTCCCCGTAAACTACTTCGATACCCACGCCACGGGAGACATCATCAGCCGTATTTCTTATGACGTGGACACCGTAAACAGTACCCTTTCCCACGATCTGGTACAGGTTATGAAAAGTGCCTATACCGTGATCGGAGCCCTGGTCTTCATGTGGCACATCTCCAAGCCCATGATCCTGATCTTTGTATTCACCGTTCCCATTTCGATCCTCTTTACGCGCTATCGCTCCAAAAAGGTGCGACCGCTCTTCCACCTGCGCTCGCAAAAGCTCGGAGAGCTGAACGGCTTTGCCGAGGAAATGCTTTCGGGCTGCCACACAATTCAGGCATACGGACGCGAGGAGACCGTCTGCGGACGCTTCAACGCCCTGAACACCGAGGCAATGAACGCCTACTACCGTGCCGAATACTTCAGTGCCGCGCTCGGCCCCACCGTCAACTTTATCAACAACCTCTCGATCTCGCTCGTCACCATACTCGGCGGTATCCTTTATATGTACACGCAAAGCGGAATCGTTGCCCAAGGCTCGCTCTTCTTTATCACCCTTGGCGGCGTGGCACAGTTTGTCCAATATTCGCGCAAATTTGCAGGACCGATCAACGAATTCGCCAATATTCTGCATGAATTTCAGTCGGCATTCTCGGCGGCGGAGCGCGTCTTCCGCGTGATCGACGAAAAGCCCGAGCCCGAGGACGTAGCCGACGCAAAAGCCCTGCAGGACGTGCAAGGTCAGGTCGAGTTCGACAAGGTCTCCTTCGGCTATACCCCGCAAAAGCAGATTCTTCACAAGGTCTCGCTCAGGGCAACACCGGGTCAGACCATCGCCATCGTCGGCCCCACGGGTGCAGGAAAAACCACCATCATCAATCTTCTGATGCGTTTTTATGACGTCGATGCGGGAGAGATCCGCCTGGACGGCACAGAGATCAAGTGCTTCCGACGAATGGATCTGCGTCGCGCCTATACAATGGTTCTGCAGGACACCTGGCTCTTCCACGGCACGATCTATGAAAATATCGTATATGGAAAAGAAAACGCCACACCCGAGGAGGTACGCGCGGCGGCAAGAGCGGCGCGCATCGACCGCTACATCGAAACGCTCCCCGAGGGCTACGACACCGTGCTGTCCGATGACGGCGTCAACGTTTCCAAGGGTCAGCGTCAGCTGATCACCATTGCCCGTGCCTTTCTCTCGGACGCCCCGATGCTGATTCTGGACGAGGCGACCTCAAACGTCGATTCGCGCACCGAGATCAAGATTCAGGAGGCTATGGCGGAGCTGATGAAGCACAGGACCTGCTTTGTCATCGCCCACCGTCTCTCCACGATACAGAACGCCGATTGCATCCTCGTTCTGCAAAACGGCTCGATCACCGAGGCAGGAAGTCATGCGGAATTGATGCAAAAAGGCGGCTTCTACAGCACGCTGTATAACTCGCAGTTCCATTGAGCAAGCAAAACGAAAACCCATTTTTTAAGGAAAGAATACCAAATCCTTTCCTTATTTTATTATATATTTTTATAATAATTCTAATTCTTATTATAAATTTATAGGAAAATATAACAAAAGAAAGAACATACATAATCTTTCATTTTTTGAGCATACTAAACGTGCCGAAAATTTTTTCGGAATATGACCGAACCGAGTTTTCGTTATCCGGATCAGAAAGGAGTTATGGTCATGATTATGGATCGAATTGCGCTGATCCTTACGATCATCGGCGCATTAAACTGGGGCAGCATCGGACTTTTTCAGTTTGACATCGTGGCATGGATCTGCGGAGGACAATCCTCTCTGCTCAGCCGCATTATATTTACGGTTGTAGGTCTTGCCGGCATTTGGTGCATTTCGCTGATTTTCCGCGCTCGCGAAACCTTTGACGAGATCGAGGAATAAGAAAAAAAGAGGGATCCGAAAAAAAACTGTCGGATCCCTCAGGTTTTTTCCGGTGGCATGATGCTGATATGGGAAAAAATGTTGACAAAATGCTGCTATTATGGTAAAATAATATTACAGAAGTAACAAAGGGTTACTTTTGATTCCACATGTTTGTACAGAAAGGAGATCGAACATGAAAAAATACTTGTTGAAAATCGGTTGTATCGTACTCTTGCTTTTGTTACTGGTTTGCGGATCAACAGCCTGCCAAACCCCGAACACCAATGATGACTATGACTCGACCACACCCGAAGAAACGACGCTTGAAGAGAACTTACAGGAAATGAATGAAAGCGACCGTGCATTTGCTCTGTACGATCTCGTGAATCAAACAGGCGAAACAGTCGATTCCTATGCTGTCAGTGTTATTTTGGCATTGAAAGGCGAGTTTTTTGGATCCGAAGTGGAATTTACAGGCGAAGTAAATTCTGTGTATGAGGGTCTGAAAACCAAAGACGCTTTTGCTTACATAGAAAAAGCGACCTATGAAACAAAGATTGCTGAAACCAATACAGTGATGACGGCAGAAGCGTTGGAAGGCTATTACGATGGAAAAATGTTTCGATCGCAAAAAAGTGACAACAACAATATCAAAATTTGGTCGCAGATCACACAGGAAGAATATTTGGAATATCAAGCAAAAAGAACAGAGGATAGAGCCACAGATATCGACTTTGATCTGGATGCCAAGGATTGTGTAACCAAAACCGCCGTACAGGAGGACGATCTTTCCTGGATCGTTACGTTCACCGATTTCACCGTAGACGGCATGCAAGGATTCGTCAACATAATTGAAGACATGGCAACCTTATTCGTCGGTGAGGATGAGATTACGGACGTTGTTTTTCGATTCCATATCAGCGAGGATTTCTTCCTGCAAGAATTTGAGATTGAATATGAGATCGAAAGTGAAAAGGAACACGCGCCTCAGCTTTCGATTCGAGGTACGGTGAAGGATTACGGTACTGCAAAAGCCGAACGCATCCGTCTCTTTTCGTTCACTCTGGTGGATGATATTCGTCTGTTAGATAAGTTCGCCGACGCCCTGCAAGAGCGGAAGGATGCCGAAAACGGATATTTTGAGCTGACGATCAAACAGGATTATTTAATGAATTATAAACATCAAACCTATTCCGAGATCGACAAAGGAAACTATACCAATCAAAATGGAAAGTACACCTATAACATTGACGCCGAACAAGGAGGCAAGAAATACGCCATTACTTATGCCAACAATCTAC
>JAZOPW010000212.1:0-3307 GCA_045655785.1 Eubacteriales bacterium | reverse complement strand
CTCGGGGGCAATGACCGAGGCAAATCCGCGGATAAACGCGGTTTTTCCAACGCCAAGATCGCCGTATAAGGCGACGAAGGGGGGCAGAGAAGGGTCTGCGAGCATTTCCTTGGCGAGCCTTGCACCGCATAATTCGGTTTCTACAACATTGGATGTTTGAACGGTGTCCGTCTGATTCAACTCTGCGTCCTCCTCTTCCATATTACTATATACAGTATACCATAAATCGTCTATTTTGTAAAGACCTTTGGAAATATCTTTCTCGCTTTTATTTTTATTTTATTTTTGCTTTTTGTTTTTCTGTTCTTCCTTCAGATTTGGCAAAGACTTGCGGCTTCCGTCGGGATATTGGATCACGGTGTTTTCCAGGACAGAGCCGAACTGTGCGCGGAATTCGGCAATATATTCGGCACGCAAGGCGGCTTGCTCTGCCAGTTCTTCCTCGGTGAGTCCCTGTTCCTTTTTCTTCTTTGCCAACTCATTGATGCGCGCGATTTTCTCTTTTTCCATTGTTCGAATTCCTTTCAATAAAAAACATTGTACCTACGTCCAACAGCGGGTCGGACGAGAGTGAGATCGGGGTAAATCCATGCTTGACAATAAATTGTTGAATGCTTTCTGCATTCTGATGTCGGTTTAGATCACCGCAAAAGTAGATCTCTTTCATATTTTGATAGGGAGCAAAGCTCGATGCCCCTCCCAAAAAACCCGTGTCATATCCGGGTAAGCATACATTGTGAGCGTCGATCCTTAACACTTCAAGCCCGTTTGCCTGTGCCACCCGTGCGATAGAAGGATCCTCGGTGATCAGAGAGCCCGACCCGATCGGAAGTGTGGAGCATTTTGCATATCCTTGCTTGACCGCACAGGTCTTAATTCCCTTAAGAGAAAGCAGACGGGGACAGGTATGCTCCTTCAGACAAAAGAGGTTATCTCCCACAAGCGCGGCGTTGAAAAGAATATCGCCCGGATAGCGGTTTCCGTATTCATCCTTGACCGCCACGATCGGCTTTTGAATGATTTCGGTTATGGCTCGAAGCTCCTTGTCGGCAATTTTGAGATAGCTTTCGGTGCAGCAGACGCCGTCGGGGGCAAAAAAGACCAGCATATCGGGGTGTGACGCCACGGGGGCGGGAAGAGCAGGATGCGGCGGCAGGGGGATGACAGAAAATCCCTTTTCACGCAGAGCCGCTCTTACAGGCTCGGGTGTGCGGATATCAAGTACAACCGTCATAAAATACTCCGATCATGAAAAATAAAGGGCAGACACGCTGTGTCTGCCATATCTTTATTTGCACAAAGGCAATTAAGCCTTTTTCAGCGTGCGCAGGCAACGAGAACAAACGTTAATTGCTTTGCTGCCTTCCAGCTTTACCTTGCGAATATTGGGCTTCCAGGTTCTGTTGGTCTTTCTGTGAGAGTGGGATACGTTCTGACCAAACACAACGCCTTTGCCGCAGATACAACATTTTGCCATTTCGACACCTCCTAAACGATCATTCACCGCATCATATGAGACGCAGTACACAAAATACTGTACAACATCGGTTATTATACCATATCTTTTTGGAAAATGCAAGTGTTTTTTTGATTTTTTTGAAGTTTTTTTGAAGTTTTTTTAATGAATTTTGGTGGGATTGGATTTTTGAGCCACGATACCAACCTGTTTTGCGCGAATCGGAACGTTAGTTTCGATCATGACTGCCAGCGGCAAAGCACCTTCTACAAACAGTGCATCTCCTGTGATGCGGCAACAAAGAACGCCTCTGCTCATTTCGCGGATGGCGTCGGTCACTGCTTCCCGACACAGCACACGCGCACTTTGCAGAATACCTTGACGGCGGAGATCCGCAACAAAGTCAAGCAGTCCTCGAAGCGATTCAAATATCGGAATCCCATTCTCATCGGTCTCGGGGGCAAGACAGTACACGCGGTTTCCCTCACCGACATAGGTGATGGGGCATGGATCAGCATCGGGGGAAATGGCATACACGGTCCATTCAGGGTGAGTTAGCCGATCGGATGCGGAAATACTCGATGCGGCGGTGGGGATAGCCAGCTCGGTCTGTCCGCGGTATAGTCCGAGGATGGCGGAAACCGATTCCCCTGCAATATCGGGGCTTGTGTGATCGGTCGGGAGTCGCAAAGCGATGGAAAGCCTTTGGTTGCTGTAATCACACCCCGAGAGCGCAAGTGAGAGAACGGGGGCAAGCAGGGTGTCCAACGCATTGTGGAAAAAGTCTGCCTGCGGCTTACAAGCTGCCGCCGCAACCGCAGTGCCGGGCTCTTCGACCTTGATGACCTCGGGGGCATCAAAGGGAAGTGTGGCAGGATCTCCTGTGTGATGGATTGGGGCAAGAATGGGAATGTGACGGATCGTGGCGTCTGCTTCCTTTTGCTCATTGGGAAGCTGTGCCTTGATTCCGCGCACAAGGATCAGTGAGCGCAAAAAATTCGATTCGACCGAAAACCAAAGGGCTTTTTCTTGCGCAAAGGAATATTTTGAATCACTTGTAACCGAAGCAAACGCCGCCGCACGCAGATTGTGTGCCTTGGCTGCTTTGTAAAATTCGTGGTATTGATTCTGGGAAATCCGTATCAAAAGCTCATCCTCGAACATCCCCGACAGCATAGACAATGGAATCGGCTCTCCCACCGCAGCCAGACGCGCAGGCTCGATCCAGAGGCTATTGGCAAGGGTGAGCAGTGTGGTCAGGAGTCCGCCCTTCTGTACGGGTTTCACTTCTTTGACTGCGGAGGCAATTGCGGAATCCCTTAAAAGCTCTGCAAGCTCCGCTCCTACATCGGTTTTGCGTGCATTTGCGAACGGCAACAAAAGCACAAAGAGGTCACCGATCTCCTTCGGTGCTTTTTGAACAGGTAACAGACGGAGAAGATCCGACGATTCGGAAACCGAAACGGTATGACCCTCGGCTTTTTGATCGCGTCCTTTTTTCGTTTCCTCAAGCAATACGGTGCAATGCGGAAGCTGTCTCTTCTTTCCTGCGCGTGTAAGGTAGGCATCGGCGGTGCAAAATGCCTCGGATAGGGTACAGGGGGCGGTTGCGTTCGGAGCCAATACCCGTCTTTTTTCCATCAGATCGGCAAAGGTCTGTGCCGCGAAGGAATGGTTGGTAAGCAGCTCGGACGGCGCGAACCATGACGGTGAAAAGGCTTGCTCGGCTATCAAACGGTCGATCATTTGCATTTCCGCGATAAAGGGGTCACGCTTTTCGTATGTGCGATAGTACGATGCGCAGAGCAGAAGCTGTTGCGCCGACATGGAAAGCTTCAGATCCTTTTAAGT
>JAZOPW010000211.1:0-2196 GCA_045655785.1 Eubacteriales bacterium | reverse complement strand
ATATCTTTACTTCCGCGCCCTCGGATTCTGCACCTTTGGCTGCTTCACGAACCAACGTGGCTGTATTCCACACTGTTCGAGGACTTGTGTTTATAGCTATAACTTTCTTCACAGTATTTACCTCCTGACACATCTATAAATTCTGATTTATCGATAAGTTCATTATATCACAATTTCGCGCCGAAGTAAACTCCCATGGAAAAACAATCAAATAACGATTTTTAAATTATATCTAAGAAATTCTAAAAATGATTTGGGTTTTTGTGCAACCCGATAAAGTTTTTCTTCTCCGCAATAATTATGTTTACAGTTATGTTGACATATGTATATACACATAGTATAATAGAGAAAAATTTGACGAACCTATGAGGAGAGTTTGATATGAAGGAAAAAATCGAAGACTTGAAAAAGCAGAAAAACGCCGTTATTTTGGCTCACTATTATGCTCCTGCTGAAGCGCAGGAGATCGCTGACTACGTTGGCGATTCCTATTATCTTGCGAAGATTGCAAAAAAGACTGCGGCAGAAATCATTGTTTTTTGCGGAGTGTCCTTTATGGGAGAAAGCGCGAAAATATTAAATCCCGAGAAAAAGGTTCTGATGCCGGATCTTTCTGCAGACTGTCCGATGGCGCACATGGTTGCTCCCGGAAAAATCGAGCAATTGAAGCGGGAATATGAGGATCTTGCCGTTGTATGCTACATCAATTCTACCGCGGCACTGAAATGCCAAAGCGATGTTTGCGTGACTTCCTCCAATGCGGTGAATATCGTACGCTCGCTTCCCAACAAAAATATCTTTTTTATCCCCGACAGAAATCTCGGCCGCTTTGTAGCAAAGCAGGTTCCCGAAAAAAATATAATCATCAATGACGGCTGCTGTCCGATCCATGCGGCGATCACCGCAGAACAGCTTATGCAGATCAAGGCTGCGCATCCGAATGCCCCCATACTGATACATCCGGAGTGTGAGCCTGAATTGCTTGCCATCTCCGATTTTATCGGCAGCACGGCGGAAATCATTGATTATGCGACAAAAAGTGAGCGAAATGAATTTATTATTTGCACCGAAAGCGGTGTTGATTACAAGCTGATGACGGATAATCCCGGCAAGAAATTTTATTATCCCTCTCCTTGTCCGTGTTGCACGGATATGAAGCGCAACACGCTCGAGGCTGTTTTGTCGGTACTGGAAAAAGAGGACAACGAGGTCATAGTGGATCGGTCAGTCAGCGAAAGAGCGCTTCGTCCGCTTGACAAAATGCTGGAACTTGGAAGGTAATGAAAATGAAAACAGATATATTGATCGTGGGAAGCGGCGTTGCGGGTCTCTACTGCGCGCTGAATCTTCCCGAGAACAAGAAGATTCTTGTGGTTACAAAGGATAAGGCTCGCAAAAGCGACTCTTATCTCGCGCAGGGCGGCATTTGCGTTTTGCGTGATGAGGATGATTATGACACCTTTTACGAGGACACGATGAAGGCGGGTCATTACGAAAACAATCCCGACTCCGTCCACATCATGATCCATTCTTCTCAGGATGTCATTTCCGATCTCGTATCCTTCGGGGTTCGTTTCGAGAAGAACGGTGAAGAATTTACTTATACGAGAGAAGGCGCGCACTCTCATCCGCGCATCCTTTTTCACGAGGATGAAACGGGTAAGGAGATCACCTCCCATCTTCTTGAAACCGCGAGAAATAAGAAGAACATTACGATTATTGAAAACTATACGATGGTCGATCTCATTTGCGAGTCGAATGAATGCCGCGGTATTATCGGGCACGATGAAAACGGCGTTTATTCCGCAATACAGGCAAACTATACCGTGCTTGCTACGGGCGGCATCGGCGGTATTTTTGAGCATTCCACCAATTATAAGCATTTAACGGGGGACGCCATTGCGCTTGCACTCAAATACGGCATCAAGCTTCAACACATTGACTATATTCAGATCCATCCCACCACGCTTTATACCGAAAAGGAAGGAAGAGAGTTCCTCATTTCCGAATCGGTTCGTGGCGAGGGCGCCATTCTGCTCAATTCCAAGGGTGAGCGCTTTGTCAATGAGCTGTTGCCGCGCGACGTCGTTGCAAATGCAATCCTTGCAGAGATGAAAAAGGAAGGAAGCAAACACGTTTGGCTTTCCCTCTCTCCCATTCCCGAGAAAGAGATCAAAAGCCACTTCCCGAACATTT
>JAZOPW010000210.1:0-4928 GCA_045655785.1 Eubacteriales bacterium | reverse complement strand
AGTCTGACCCAGCTGGAGGGGGATTCCTTCCTTTTGCGTATGCTCAAGCCGACCTCATTCACGCCGATTCTCGCCTTTTTTGGAATCGTTTTTTACCTGTTTTCCAAAAAGGAGAGCCGACGCAGCACGGGAGGAATCCTTCTTGGCTTTGCGGTGCTGATGTTCGGCATGGAGACTATGTCGGAGGCGGTCAAGCCGCTTTCCGAGATTCCCGCGTTCGGTGAGGCTCTGCTCTTGTTTGAGAACCCTGCTTTGGGTGTTCTTGCGGGGGCGGTACTGACAGCGGTCATACAAAGCTCCTCTGCGTCGGTGGGAATTTTGCAGGCATTGGCAGGCGCGGGGCATCTGACAACAGGTGCGGCGATCCCGATCGTGATGGGGCAAAACATCGGGACCTGTATCACGGCACTTCTTTCCTCGGTCGGAGCCCGACGCAATGCGGGACGTGCGTCGGTGATCCATCTGTATTTCAATCTCATCGGAACGGCAGTATGGCTGACGGTATTTTGGATCCTGCGTGCCTTTTTGGATCTTGCCTTTGTCAATGAACGGGTCACGGCGTTTGGGATTGCCTTGATCCACACGGTTTTCAATCTGCTTTGTGTTCTGCTTCTTTATCCCGCGGCACCTCTTTTGGAGCGCTTGGCTTTGCGCACGATCCCCGACCGCGAGGACGAGCATGGACAGAGTGTTTTGGATGAGCGTCTGTTGAATTCCCCTGCGCTTGCCGTGGCGCGAAGCCGTGCGGTGACCGAGGGAATGGCGGAGCTTGCGGTTGAAAACGTGCGTCTTGCTTGCTCTCTTCTTGTAAAATACGATGACAAAAAGCGAACCGAATTGGAGGAGAACGAATCGAAGGTTGACCGTATGGAGGATGAGATCGGCAATTATCTGGTATCGATCGGCAGTCGCAATATGTCGGAGGACGACAGCGTGGAGATCACGGCACAGCTGCATGTGATCGGTGACCTGGAGCGGATGTCCGATCATGCGCTCAATCTTGGTGAGGCGGCAGAGCGGTTGGTGCTTTCCGAGGACGCGCGACGGGAGCTTGGTGTGCTGGTCTCGGCGTTGGATGAGATCCTGTCACTTTCTCTGCAGGCTTTTTGCCGACATGACCGAGAGGCGGCGTGGCGTGTGGAGCCCTTGGAGCAGGTGATCGACGGGCTTCACGATACACTTCACGCAAAAAACGTCGAGCGTCTGCGTCGGAACGTGTGCGGTGTGGAAAGTGGCTTTCTGTATGCGGAGCTTCTGGGCGATATCGAGCGTATTGCCGACCATTGCTCAAATATCGCGGTGGTCTTTCTTTCCGCCTCGGAGCATGCCATGCGCGTGCATGATTATCTTGACCGCTTCCGAGCCGATCATACGTCGGAATTTGACCGCCTGTATCAGAAATACCGAAAACGCTTTTCCACGGATCTGTGAGATCGATATTGATTTGCTGTCGCGTCACTTTTTTTGCTTTTTCTCTTGCAAAAGTTTGACTTCTCGGATATAATATAGGCACAAGAGGATCAACCGAACGCGAAGGGCGGGAAAAGAGGTCTATATGGTATTGGAAAAGGGAAGACCGCAGGATTGCGGCGGTCGAGAGGCACGCGAGATTCACACCTATGATGTGTTGGACGAACTTGGGATTGCATATGAGCGCATCGACCATGAGGCGGCTGAGATCATGGAGGTCTGCCGTGAGATCGACAGCGTGCTGGGGGCATTGATCTGCAAAAATCTGTTTTTGTGTAACCGTCAGGAAACGGCGTTTTATCTGCTGATGATGCCGGGAGACAAGCCCTTTCGCACAAAGGAGCTTTCGGCGCAGATCGGCTCGGCGCGACTTTCCTTTGCAAGCCCTGAGAAGATGGAAGAATATCTTCACATCCGTCCGGGCGCCGTCAGTGTGATGGGATTGATGAACGATACCGAAAATCGGGTTCGGCTTCTCATCGACGAGGATGTGTTAAAGGACGAGTGGCTTGGCTGTCATCCTTGCGTCAACACCTCGAGTCTGCGCCTGAGGGTGCGTGACGTGGTGGAGCGTTTTCTGCCTGCCGTGCATCATACCTATCAAACCGTCCACCTGGTGGGGGCGGATGCGCCCTGACAATCTGCACTTGCCGTTAGGCGTTGAAGGGGCGTATGGAACTTATCCGTCAGCACGAAAATAAAATTTCACTTGAAAAAGGAGAATGAACATGAAGCTCGTGATCAAAAAGAAGTATCTTGCAATTCCTGTTAACACCAATCTGCCATCAAAGTTTCTCTGCTTTTATGAGAAGGACGGTGACGCCGAGAGAATGGTAATGGATCTTGAATGTCAAATCGACATGATCAATCCCAATTTCACCGCTTATGTTGATGTTTCTCGCTTTATCGGCAAGGAGCTTGAATACCGTACCATTCCTTATATGGATGTTACGGTCGAGCAATATGACGAAAGACCTCTTGAAGATCTTTATCACGAGCCCTACCGTCCGTTTGTGCATTTTACTACGGCGTCCGGCATGATAAACGATCCCAACGGCATGATCAAATATCATGGTACGTATCATATGTTTTATCAGTATAATCCCTGTACCGACGCTACGTTATATGCGAATATGTCATGGGGACATGCCACAAGCAAGGATCTGATTCATTGGGAGGACGGAGATGTTGCGCTGTTTCCCGATGAAACGGGAACAAAGTATTCTGGATCCGGAATTGAGGACGTACATAACGTAAGCGGATTGCAAAGGGGCGATCTTCCGCCCATGCTGCTGTTTTATACCGCCGCGCGTGACAAGGGTCTTATGGCGGGGCGCAAAAATCGGAATCAGGGCTTAGCATATTCTGTTGACGGTGGAAAGAGCTTTGAAATATATGCAAACAACCCCATCATCGAACACATAGAAGCATGGAACCGCGATCCTAAGGTTGTATGGGTAGAGGAGCTGAACAAATTTGTCCTGATGCTTTATATGGCTGACGACCGATTTTCCCTGTTTACCTCCGATAATATGCTCGATTGGGAGTTTTTACAGCAGCTTTCCATTGAAAAAGAATGGGAGTGTGCAGACCTTCACTCTTATATGATAGACGGAATCAAGTATTGGGTTCTGACGGGAGCAAATGATATATATGTGGTAGGTCAGTTTATAGATGGTAAATTTGTTGCACAAACGGCACCGCGTCAGCTTTGTCCCTTTAAGTGTAGCTATGCGGGTCAGAGCATTTCGGGAATGGATGACGGCAGAGTGGTTCGTGTGACCTGTGAGCAACTGAATATGCCCTGCAAAAGAACAGCAAGACAGATGAGTATCCCCATGGAGATGAAGCTGAAAAAGATTGGGGACGAGTTCTTCCTGACCGCCACTCCCGCAGAGGAGCTGAAGCTGCTTTGGCTGTCCACGCAGGTGTTTGCTCCCAAGAGCTTAGAAACACCCTTTAGCGTTCCGCTTGAAAGAGCGGCGTATGACATCCACATTGAGGGCGGTTTTGAGGGGGATATGCAGATCCGTTTGTTTGGACAGATTCTCCGAGTCAGCGAGAGCCAAAACCGTATCACTTTTGGTAAGGCTGTGATACCGCTTAGTTATTTCAAGGAGTCGAAGGATATCAGGATCATCGTTGACTCTTGCTCCATCGAGCTGTTTGTTGACGGAGGTAAGCAGTTTGTAGCACTCAACGCCGTTTGCGATTACAATCTGCCTTATCTGGAGATATCATCCGAAAACGGTGCGACCGTGACAAGCCTGACGGTCACACAGCTTGAAAGCATACACAAGTAATAGCCTCATGATATAGGCAATACTGCACAATTCCGACGGTGCAATAGCGTCGTTATGAATTTGTGCGGTGTTGTCTAAAGAAAAGGAGCCCCTTCTATGAAGCCGATTGCACGTCAGATCCACCCCATTCCCCCCGTGTTTGACGCAAACAGCCGTGTGCTGATCCTCGGGAGCTTTCCGTCTGTGCGCTCACGCGAGGTCGGATTTTTCTACGGTCATCCGCAAAATCGCTTTTGGCGCACCCTGGCACGTATATTGGAATCTCCAAACGAGCCGCGCACGACAGAAGAAAAGCGAGAGTTTTTGTTGCGGAACGGCATCGCGCTTTGGGACGTGATCGTCTCCTGTGAGATCGTGGGCTCGTCGGACAGCTCGATCCGAAACGCCGTACCGAATGATCTCGGCGTGATCCTTGACACCGCCTCGATCAGGCAGATCTATACCAACGGCAAGACGGCACACCGTTTGTATGAGAAATATCTTTATCCGCAAACGGGAAGGGAAGCGATCTGCCTGCCATCCACAAGCCCTGCAAACGCAGCTTGGACGCAGGAACGCTTGTGCGCGGCGTGGGCGACGGTGATAAAGGACTTGCACTCCAAGCCAAGGTCGGATTTTTATTAGGGGTTGTTTGCAATGTTTGCAAAGCTTTATTAGGATTTGTTTGCAAAGTTTTATTAGGATTTGTTTGCAAACCTCTTGACATTTCGGTCGTGTTATGGTAAAATAATCAAGCAGTCTTGAAATTTCAGTCTGCCGCGCGATGATGCAAGACGGCGACCTCCGAAAGAGGTTCAAAACACGCCGTTTTCGAGACGGTAAAATACTTGCCCAAAATGATCTCTATCGAGAATTCTAAAGGCGAGAAAAAACACAATTAAATAGCAAACACGGAGGGTTATCGAAGCGGTCATAACGAGGCGGTCTTGAAAATTTGCGAGCATAGCAGTCGCAAAAACGCAGAAAAGCCTTGTAAACACTGACTTTTCGGGCACTCCGAAAACATCACAAAAGCGCATTTCTAAAAATATTTCTAAAAAAATTGAATATCCGATGATTTCTGCGAAAGCAGTTTCATATATGGAGGCATATCGAAGCGGTCATAACGAGGCTGTCTTGAAAACAGTTTGGGTGTGAAAGCCCACGGGGGTTCGA
>JAZOPW010000209.1:0-5899 GCA_045655785.1 Eubacteriales bacterium | reverse complement strand
CCCTTTTCGGTCAGATTCAAGGGACTGCGATAGCGCTTTTCGGTTTTGGATTTGCAGACAAGATACCCCTCCGACTCCAGATATTCGATCGATCTTGAAATTGCCGCTTTGTCCTCTTCGCAAAGATCCGACAGCTCCTTTGCCGTTAAGCTGCCCGCCTTGTAAAGATAATACAGGCAGGAAACGTGCGGACTTTTCAGATCAAACTCCACCATCTCCTCGGTTTTGATCCTACGGATATAGCGGTTGAGCCTTGTAACCAGTACAGTGAAGGCTTCAAATCGTTCTTTCATCTTCTCCTCCGATGTTGTAAAATCAACAAGCGTATTATATCACAAACAACCCTCGTTGTCAAGCAATCACCGAAAATTTTTTACCGTCACCGATTTTTTTACCGTCATCCCAACATCACGTCCAAGAGCATCATCGAAGCAAAGCCCAATACGATCCCCATGGTCGCAAAATAGGGCTGCTCCTCTCGGTCATGCTGGCATTCGGGAATCAATTCATGAACGGCAACCAGAATCATTGCGCCCGCGGCAAAGGAAAGCGCAAATGGCAAAATCGTCTCTACGTAAACCACCAAAAGTGCGCCGAGAACGCCTGCCAAAGGCTCTACCATTCCCGATGCCTGCCCCAGCAAAAAGCTCTTCCTGCGTGAAAAGCCCTCCCTGCGCAAAGGGATCGATACCGCCGCTCCCTCGGGGAAATTCTGCAACCCTACCCCGATGGCGATCGAAAAAGCCCCCATCAATGCCTCGGGACTGTACCCTCCGTTTTGCAAGACTCCAAACGCAACACCGACGGCAAGCCCCTCGGGAATATTATGAAGCGTGATGGAAAGCACCAGCATCATGATGCGTCCGATTCGTCGGTTCGGCTCCGCTTGCCATATATTTGCCCGTTTTTGCGCCCGTGAAACGATCTGATCCGAGCCCCACATAAAGATCGCCCCCGACAAAAAGCCGAGCGTGGCAACCAGATAGGCGGGAAGCCCCGACGATTGCTCCGCGCGCTCGATTGCGGGCTGTAAGAGTGACCAAAAGCTTGCCGCGATCATAACGCCTGCGGCAAACCCGAGCATCAGATTCATCATTCTTTGATTTGGAGATTGAAAAAAAATGACCGTAGCCGCCCCCAATGCTGTTATCAGCCACGTCCCAAGCGTTGCAAGCAATGCTGTCAAAACAAAGTTGTTCATTTCGCACCTCCTGTAAGCAGTATATCGAAAAAACGGGAAAATGTGCGAAAAAAGCGTGGCATCCATTCGGACACCACGCTTTGAATCGGCATACGTCATGAACGATTTGCCTATTTGCGTTTATTTTTGAATCTTGCTTCTGAAAAATGCGCCGCAGGAAGCAATCAGCTTCAACCACGGGAAAACCATTTCCGCATCAATGTTGTTTACGGTCGTTTGACGGAAGGTCTCGAAGGAAAGGTCTCCCGTATATCCGATCTCGGCAAGCGTGGTATAGAAATCCTTCCAAACAATGGTGCCTGTATAGGGAGCCATGTGCAGGTCGTCCGCGCCGTCATTATCATGAATATGCAACGCCTTGATCCGCTTACCCAAAACAGGCAGATAGACTCTCATGTCCTGCTTTAACAGCTGCAAATGTCCCGTGTCAAAGCACAGACCGAAGCACTCCTTCCCCGCCATCTCATTCAACTCGTCAATAAAAGTGGCAGCCGCCTGCGCGTCCGAGCAATGTCCCGTAAACCACATCTTTTGATGCTTGATATTTTCGTACTGTGTCAGCAGGTTTTCCAGACAAACCGTCACGCCGTTTGCCTTTTGGAGTGCGGGGATCAGGGACGTATAGAGCTTGCGGTTCAACGCCTCAATATCGGCAACCGTATTGACCGTATCATCCTTTGCAAGCGAGATTCCGTGAATGATCAGATTTTTGATCTGCAAATGATCGCACAGGGCAATGCATTTGTGATAGATCCCGATCATATAGTCAAGCACCTCGGGTTTATCTGTAACGTAAGCGGGAAAGGGGGCGTGTGCCTGTGTGACGGTAAGACCGTTCTTCTTCATCTCGCACAGCTCTTCCTCATAGTATGCCAAAATATCCTCAAGAGAAGACTCAAAAATGCTCTTTCCCAAATAAGTTCCCGCCATCAATGCTTTGCGGTCAAGTGCCATATCGATGTTCCAGTCAATCGCTTCAAAGCCTGCTTCTCTGTACATCTCATATGCCTTTGCCACTCCAAATTCATTTACACTACATCCCGATTGAATGCTGATTTTCATATTTTTCGAAACTCCTTCCGTGTTCTCTTTTATCTTGTTTTCAGAACCCTTTTTTTATCACAAACCAAGCAAGGGCAAGCTGTGCAACAAATCCCAACAGATTCACCGCCCAAAAATACCAATGCTTTGTTTTATGCCGAAACAAATTCATTCCCATCAACGCGCCAACCGAACCTCCTAAAAGTCCGAGCGCAAGCAAAAATGCTTCAGGGATTCGCCATCTTCTCTTTCGTGCCCGATATTTATCCCATCCGTAGGACAAAAAGGCAATCAGACTGATGACTGCGTAAATAACAAGTATATGCTTCAAAATCAAGCCCTCTTGTGGGAAGGATCAAAGCGGATGCTTGTTGCGAACGACCTCAAATGCCTCTGTCGCGATCTCCACGGTCTCGTCGATATCCGCATCGGTCAGTGCCGCATTGATAAAGTGATTGTGGTGATTGGTAAAGAAAACACCGCGCTTGACACACTCGGCGATCCATTCCTGGTGCAGCTTGAGCGAGGGATCGTCAGCAATCCGCAAATAAAACAGGGACGGCACACCCGTGACGTGCAGATCAAAGGAAAACTCCCGGGCGGCGGCAATCAAGCCGTTCTTCAGCCGCTCTCCCTTTGCTTGAAGCAGCTTGGGACAGTTGATCCGTTTCATCTTCTCGATACAGGCGATTCCTGCGGCAAACGGCACAGCCGACATCCAATAGGAGCCTGTGTACGACATGGAAGAGATCGTGTTTTTCAAAAATTCTTTTCCGCACAGAGCGCTGACGTTATATCCGTTTGCTAAAGCCTTGCAGAAGCAGATCAGATCGGCTTCAAAGCCAAAATAATGGTCAGAGCCCGCAAGATCGAGACGGAAGCCCGCGCGCACGTCATCCACAATCAGAACCGTGTTCTCCTCGGTGCATTTTTTGCGAACCTTTTGCCAAAAATCCTTTGCAGGCAATTCATTATCCATGAAGTTGCCGTGCATATAGGGCTGACCGATCACTGCGGCGATCTCACCGCGATAGGTGTCAAAAACAGCCTCCAGCTGCTCATAATTGTTCCACTCGACGTAAATGTTGTGCATCACGTCCTCTTCAATAACCCCCGCATAATCGATCTTCTGCGTCCAGGGAGACACACCGTGATAGTAGCCCTTGAAAAAGACGATCTTCTTGCGGTGTGTATAAGCCCGCGCCGCCATCACGGCAAGCGTGGTGACGTCATTTCCGTTTTTCGCAAAGAACGCCCAATCGGCACACGCCACGGTGTCCACCAACAGCTCGGCAAAATCCACCATGATGGTATTGGGAAGTGTGGTACAGTCGGAGATCGCGCGTTGCTTTGCGGCGGCGGCGTCCACGTCGGGATCGTGATACCCTAAAATATTCGGTCCGTATGCGCACATATAATCAATAAAGCGGTTGCCGTCGGCGTCCCAAAGATAGGAGCCCTTGGCGCGTGAGGAAAAGAGCGGAAATGCCTCTACGGGAACGTAGCATCCCTCCGCAGGTCCCTGGTGTCCGTAGATACCCGACGGGATCACCTTTACGGCGCGTTCAAATGCCTCGCGGCTCTTTGTATAGTTGTTGATCTGATGCATTTGTGTTCCCTCCTCAAGCCAAATAAAGTGAGACGCGGTCGAGAATACGGTTGACGTTATCGACCTGCGAGATCATACCGCCGATCTGTACCTTACCCATTCCCACGGCTGCCACGGCATTGATCCTGCCGTCGAACAGATCACGCGCGGTCTCCAGGGAGTCAAAGCGCATTTCGGAAAAGCCCTCGCTCGGAGCCTCATGCAATGCCGTCAGCGTGTGGTTTTCGGCACGGATGCCAACCGATAAGCTGTCTCCAATTGAAAGACGGATCACACCGTCCACGATATTGGATGCCGAAAAACGACCGATCTGATCGTGATTTCCGATCTCGGCTACGGCTCCCGCGATCACATGGAGCATCAAGATCGTTGATTTTTCAAAGAAAGCCTTGTCCTCCAGCTTTTCGGGGGTAGGGCGAAGATATTCCGACAGAATGTCGGTCAGCTTTATAAATCCGCCAAGCAAAAAGCCGATATGCCAAAAGCCACTGACAGGCAGGGGGCTTCCCTTTCCGTCGATCATATCATTGAATTTTTTACAGGATGCGAAATACAGCTTGATGCTGCAGGAATCGATCCCGTGTCGCATCTCTGCCCGTCCGTCCGCAAAGACCAAAGTTCCGCGCGGACCGTCCTTGACGGCAAACCCAACCGACAACCGCTTGTCCTTTATCAGCTCCGCAGCTCTCGGCTCCAATTGAATCAGCGTGGGAATTGCTCCCAGCACGCCGAACAGATTACAGTAGGCCAATACCTTTTCGTCCTTCATAAAAACCTCCGTTAAAAATCTGAAATTATTATAACAGATAATCCCCTAAAAAGCAAGAGAAAACCGACAAGAAAACAAAATACTCGTACAAAAAAGCAAGAATGTTGTCTTGACAGGTCTATCTTTTTATTATATAATGGAGTTATAAACCTAAAAGGAGTCTGTCATGATTTTAGAGCTTGCAAAAAAACTCGAATTCCCAACCGATGCCGCTATCTGTGCGGATCGCATCTATTGGCAATTGGCATCCAACCCCGCTGTGATGAACAAGCTGTATGAGGCAATGGATCTGCTGTACGATACAGAGGGAAAGGAATACGTCGAAAAGCTGAACGAAGTCCCACCGATTGAGGGAGTCTCACCTTACACGGTACATCTGATCTTTGCTTTGATGTGTGCGCACACAACACGCTATCTCTATATACAGAAGGGTCTGCCCGAGTCACTCTATTGGGAAACCATGATGGATATACGCTATAAGCTGATGGAATGCCACAAAGTCCACGGTGTTTGGGGGCTCTTTGTGATCCAATGGTACGGCGATTTCTTCCGTTGCAAGCGTTTCAAACTGGGACGCCTGCAATATGAACGCCGTGAATTTCCCTACGAATCCTACGGTCCCCATCTCAAGCAGGGAGACAGAGTCTATAACTGTCACATTCCCTCATGCGGCCCCGTAACACGGGAATCGGTGATGGATTCTCTGAAAAAAGCACATCAATTTTTCCGAAATGAATTGAAGGACGGGATTCTGCCGATCTTTTGCAGCTCGTGGATGCTCTATCCGCCGCATGCCAAGCAGGTATTCGCCCCCGACTCCAATCTGCAGCATTTTTATGAGCTGTTTGACATTCTGGAGCAGATTGAGCGACCCGAAAATTCCGATTATTGGAGGATTTTCAATACCCCCTACTCCAAGGAAGCACTTGCCGATGCCCCGACCGACACCTCTCTGCGCCGTAGCTTCAAGCAGTTTTTGCAGGAAGGCAACAGCATGGGAGTTGGCAAGGGGATCTTCCTCTTTGACGGTGAACAGCTCCTACCCCCACCCACAACACCGTAACAAAGCTTCTCTCCCACATTCAACCGTTAAAGACTCCCACTTTCAACCGCTAAAGAAAAAACTTGACAAATCGCTCCAACTTGTGTATAATAAAAGCAGAGAAATCGATATTACACAAAAAGGAGGAAGCCTTCTTGAATAAGATCATTACCATCGGACGTGAGTTCGGAAGCGGCGGACGCGAGATTGGAAAACGACTTGCGGATCATCTCGGCA
>JAZOPW010000208.1:0-4253 GCA_045655785.1 Eubacteriales bacterium | reverse complement strand
GGCGCGAAGTTCTTCAAGGGTCTCCGCATCGGTTGAGTAGCCGGTCTTTGTCTTTTTCTTCTTTGTCGGAAGCTTCATTTCTTCGAAGAGAAGCTCACCGAGCTGCTTAGGAGAATTGATGTTGAATTCCTTGCCCGCATGGAACCAAATGCGCGATTCCAACTCTGATGCCACAACGCCAAGCTGTTCACCGTAGCGTGCAATGCCCTCACGATCGATATAAAAGCCCACGTTCTCCATATCGGCAAGCACCTTGGCAAGCGGCATTTCCAAGGATTCGAGCAGATTCGACTGTTGGCTTTCCTCCAGCTTTTTTCGAATCGGCTCGTAAAGTCGCAGGAAGTAACAAACGCGCGGCAGTTCCGAGTTGGACAGCTCGCCAAGATAATCGGATACAAGCGTTGCAAGCTCATACGCGCTCTTTGAGGAATTGGCAAGATAAGCCCCTAACATCAGGTCATAAAGCTTCAACTCACGCAACTCGGGAAGTCTGGCAAGCTTATACAGTGCCTTGCTGTCATAGCAAACCAAGGTCTTTCCACGCAAAATCGGCATCAAGGAGGAAAGCGGCTCGGTGCTTTTGGCAATCGTTGTACCGTCGGAAAGCAGAATGCTGTCGCCGTCGATGTCAAATGCCAAGGAATCGGTAGCTGTAAATTTTGCGGTCAGCTCGGCAAGCGTCGGCTCGATGATCGCTGACACCCCCTCCTCGGCAGGCACCGGGGCATCTGCATCGGAGACGTCATCCGCAAGCTCGGTATCCAAGCCGAATCGCTTAAGGAATGCCGAAAATTCAAGCCGCAAAAACAGCCTTCTCGCCTCGGCGCGGTGGATACCGTTGCTTTGAAGATCACAGAGCGTCAGGTCAAGCGGAACACTCCGGCAGATCTCTGCCAAAGAGCGAGACAGATATGCGCTGTCCCTTCCGCCCTCCAGCTTTGCACGGACAGACGGTGTATGCTTGGCAGTCGGCAGAGCTTCGTAAACTCCATCCAGACTTCCGTACTCGGCAATCAGCTTCAGCGCGGTCTTCTCACCAATTCCCGGAACACCCGGGATGTTATCCGAGCTATCCCCCATCAGTGCCTTGACATCCACAAAGACAGAGGATGGAACACCGTATTTTTCAAGAAAACGCGACTCGTCCATGTCCACCGTTTCATTGTTGGTTGCCAACAAAACGTGTACGCGATCGCTGATCAGCTGTAAGGAGTCACGGTCTCCCGTCAGAAGGTAGGCTTCACAGTCCTCGTCCTCACACATTTTGGCAAGTGTCCCGAGAATATCGTCCGCCTCATAGCCCTCTTTTTCGAGAACAATATACCCCAGCGCACGCAAAAGCTCCTTGGCAACAGGAAGCTGCATGGCAAGCTCATCGGGCATGGGACGCCGCCCCGCCTTGTATGCGTCGTACATTTTGTGACGGAAGGTGGGAGCCTTGAGGTCGAATGCCACAGCACAATAATCAGGCTTGAGTACGTCTGCCTGACGCGAGATCATGGTGACAATTCCGTAAAGCGCGTTGGTGCAAAAACCGTCCTTGGTGGTCAATGGACGGATTCCGTAAAACGCACGGTTGAGGATGCTGTTACCGTCCACGGCAAGTAATTTTTTCTTCATGTTCCGAATCCTTTCCCTGGGTTCTCTGTGATTATTTTACCATAAAACCGAAGGAAAGTCAATGAAAAGACAAAAAAGGCAATATTTTTTTGCCTTTTTTATCAAGTATTTCTTTAAAAAATCATAGCATCACGCAATGCCTTTGTGGCGCGCAGCTGCGGTTGAGCCTTGGCACTGACGGGAAAATAGCGTTGCAAGCACAGGTACATACAACAGCCCAACGCGGGACCGATCTGCCGTACCAAGCGCGTATGTGAGCCGCCAACCAAAAAGAGGAACGGAACGTCAAGCTCCCGATGCAAGCGGTGAATGATCTGCAATGCTGCCATCTGTTCATCCTCACTGTTGGCTTTAGAAACAATTTTTACCACATCGGTACCGCGTTCAATCTGTGCGCGCGCATATGCCAAAACCTCTTCCTCGGTAAAATAGCGCGAGGTATGTGTGGAGATCAGCACCTCTCCGCCCTTTTCGTGTATTTTGGCGATCAATGCCTTCTGCTTTTCCACAGCGACGGGATCAAAGGTAAGTTGATCGGGCTCGGAACAGAAGAAATCTCCCATCACATCGCATAGCGTCGCACCTGCATCAAGTCCCATCAACAACAACTCGGCACACTCCTCATCCGAAAGTCCCTTGCTTTGATGCCCGCGATAGGACGTAATGTAGATCGGCTTGCCCTCGCAATAGGAAAAGATCTTGCGCAGTGTCTCCACGTTGCGGTACTCTGGTAGCAGATTGCAAAGTTGAATGCCGAATGCATCCGCACCGTCATAAAGAGAGTCCAAAATGACGCAGATCGCATCCTCCGGAGTCTTTTCCTGTACCATTGCAGTCAGAAACGGCTTCTCATAGGTCAAAAAGGTGGCTTTTCTTTTCATCATTTGTCACCATAGCCTTTTCTCGGCAAAGCCGCGCGTCCGCCGTCGATCATGATGTTGGTACCGGTAATAAAGGCACCCTTATCCGAAGCAAGATAGAGAATGAGATCCACGACCTCCATCGGCTCAGCAGCTCTCTCCAACAAGGTACGCATATTAGCCATTGCGGCGCGGGTCAGCACGGGACCGGGGGAAACGCAAACACAACGAATGCCGTATTTTGCACCGTATTGCGCGATTGAGCGCGTCAATCCGTTCATTGCCGCACTTTTGGACGTTGAATAACCTACGTTATTAGGGGAACCCTCCTCACCTGTGATCGAGCCTATATGCACGATCAGACCGCTTTTCTGCTCTCTCATCTGCGCAAGCATCGCATGATCAAAATAAAGCTGACCGCGCAGATTGACATCCAAGCTCCAATCATACACCTCTATCGGCACATCGGGAAATTCGGTTCTTCCCGAAATACCCAGCATCCGTATTTCCGCGCCGCCCGCAAAGGGGATCAGCAGGTCGATGCTTCCAAATACACGCACAGCTTCGTCCCGCACGTGGCAAACATCCTCATATTTCCGCACGTCGCATACCACACCGATAGCAGCTCCCGCACGGATCTTGTTGATCTCGTTTACCGCCGCGTCCAATGCCTCGGGATTGATGTCTGCAAGCACAGCATTCCCGCCGCGCTTCACGTATTCTAAACAACACAAAAAGCCCATTCCCGATGCGGCACCCGACGCAACTACTGTTTTATTTTGAAATTCTGTCATAACAGCAATCTCCTTTGTCTTGTTTTGATATTACCATTATAAACCGATCCAATCTCTTTTTCAATGCAAAAAACGATTTATTTTTAACATTTTCGATACTCTTTTTTGAATTTTAAGCAAAAATTGCTTGACTTTTTTATCAAAAAAGAGTATCATAGAAAAAAAACAGAAAAACACTCAGAAAAAGGAACACAGGATATGAAGCTTTGGGAAAACATTCCGCTGATGCAAATTGAGGACGTGGTTACCATTCCCTCCTCACAGGGACGGGAATTGAATATGAAATCGCGCAAAAATTTCGGGCTTTCCTTTTGCAGTGACGGCGGTCAGATCTCATATTATATGAATGGCACGCGCTATATCTCAAACCGATCCTGCGCGATTCTGTTGCCGTGCGGCAAGAGTTATTTTTTGCACGGAGATGCAACGGGTAGCTTTCCGCTGATCAATTTCAGCTGTCAGGAAGGATTTGAAATAGACAGTTTTGTAGTATGTCCCTTGAATAATCTTGATATTTACCTGCGCGACTATGAAAAAATGCTGGAGCTTTGGCAGCTTGGCGGAAACCGCGCAAGGCTGATGAGCCTGATGTACGGCATGCTGCACCGTCTTGCTACCGAGGATGAAACGACAACCGATCCGTTGCTGAGCAATGCCGTCAAGCTTTTGAGACAACGACTGTACGACCCTGCGCTGAAGGTTGAGAGGATTGCGCATGAAGCCAATCTGAGTGAAGCCTATTTCCGCAGACTCTTCCGCAAAAGCTACGGCGTATCCCCAAAGCAATATATTTTGGAGCAGCGCATCCTTCATGCCAAGCGATTGCTCACGGAGCATACGGCAAGCGTGACGTTGATTGCCGAGAGCTGTGGCTTTTCGGGTGTGTACCATTTCTGCCGCGCATTCAAGCAGGTCACGGGGCAAACACCTACCGAATACGCCAAGCAGGGTTGACGCAGAACACATCAAAATACGGGTA
>JAZOPW010000207.1:0-3138 GCA_045655785.1 Eubacteriales bacterium | reverse complement strand
TCCATCTTGCCGCCGTCGATCATACGCATGACCCCGATGGGATAGACGCGGATCAGTGTGAGAGGATAGATCGGCTCGGAGCAAAGCACCAAGACGTCAAGAGGGTCGCCGTCATCGGCAAAGGTGCGCGGGATAAAGCCGTAGTTTGCGGGATAGTGCGTAGAGGTGTAAAGAATGCGGTCAAGCTTCAACAGTCCCGTGTACTTATCCAGCTCATACTTGCATTTGCTGCCCTTGGGAATCTCAATGACAGCGGTAAAATCGGTGGGAGTGACCTGTGTAGGGTCCATATCGTGCCAAATGTTCATTTTTCTAACCCTTTCTTGGCTATTTTACGTAGTCAAATTCAAAATCAAAAATCGAAACCGTGTCGCCTTCCCGACAGCCCTTTTCCTCAAGTGCGGTAAAGACACCGCTCTTTTGCAGGACGCGTTGGAAGTAGTTGAGCGATTCATAGTCGTCAAAGTTGATCTGTCCCATCAGATTGAAGAGCCATTCGCCCTCGACGTAGAAGGTGTTGTTTTCACGGCGGATGACGGTATCCTTGCCACCGCCTACATACATATCCTCGGGCTCGTACTCACGCTCGTACACTCTCATGGGGGGAAGCTCCTTGAGTCGCTCGGAGACTGTGCGGATCATTTCGTCGAGTCCCTCGCCCGTTGCGGCGGAGACATAGAGCATCGCCCAGCCCTGTGCTTGAACGTAAGCCTCGAATGCGGGAACGTCAACGCTCTCGCGGTCGAGGGCGTCCACCTTGTTTGCCAGAATGATCTGCGGACGCGCGGCAAGCTCGGGGCTGTAGCGTGCCAGCTCATAGTTGATCTTTTTGATATCATCGACAGGATCTCGTCCTTCGAAACAGGAAATATCTACCACATGTAAGAGAAGACGGCAACGGTCAACGTGCCGCAAAAAGGCGTGACCGAGACCTGCACCGTCGGCGGCACCCTCGATCAACCCGGGAATATCGGCTGCCACAAAGCCGCTCTCGCCGCCCGTACGCACCACACCGAGGTTGGGGGATAACGTTGTGAAATGGTAATCGGCAATTTTGGGCTTTGCCGCACTGATGCGTGCGAGAATAGAGGATTTTCCGACACTGGGATACCCGATCAAGCCGACGTCGGCAAGCATTTTCAACTCCAGAACGACCTCTTTTTCCTCACCCTGTGTGCCGTTTTTGGCAAACATCGGAACCTGACGCGTGGGGGTTGCAAAATGACGGTTGCCCCAACCGCCGCGACCGCCCTTGCAGGCGATATAATCGGCACCGTCATTTTCGGACATATCGTGAATGACCCGATCGGTCTGTACGTCGCGGATCAGTGTTCCCGGGGGAACCTGTATGATCAGATCCTCGCCTGTTGCACCGTGGCATTTTGCGCCCTTTCCGTCACCGCCGCGCGGTGCGATAAACTTATGCTTATAACGGAACGCCAGAAGGGTATTTGTTCCTTCGTCTACACGAAAGACCACGTTTCCGCCGTGACCGCCGTCACCGCCGTCGGGACCGCCTGCGGCAACATATTTTTCGCGACGGAAGGAGACCGCGCCGTTACCGCCGTCTCCTGCTTTGATATAAATTTTTACATTGTCTACAAACATGATTTTCGAAACCCTTTCAAATGTGTATCGGGATAGGGATCGAATGGGGGGTTCGATCGCTTGCGGTTGAGAGTCAGACCCGATCAGTCAAACTCGCGGATGTGTTTTTTGGTATATGCCAGCATACGCTCGGCAAGGTATTCGCTTTTTTGGGAAAGATAGGCGCGGAATTCGGAAACATTTTTTCCGTCATATTGCGCAATATGACGTTGGATCTCACGGGAAAGCTCGTCTTCCTCTGCTTCGGCAAGATAGGTGGAAAATGCGTCGGCAAGCTCTTTGCCGCAGGAGAGAAATGCGCCAAGCTGCTCGTCGCCCACGGTAACCGAGAGCATTCCCAACAACTGATAGCAGAACAGCGGCTTGAAGATCTCGGGAGCACCGCCCTCCTCGTCAAACAGCGAGGAAAGATAGAGCCGTTTCCGTGTCTGAAAGAGTGCCATGTACCGCACCACGCGACCCGATACAATGTCCGAGGTCAGCTCCTCTATCGGTATATTGGCACGCTTTTTTGTGTCATAGAGAAAGAAATTGTGTTCTCCCTTCATCACACGCCGTCCAAGTATCAACAGATAGATCAGAAAGCCCGCAGGGGCAAGCACGATTGCGGCGCAGACCAGCAACACGACTCGCCAAAAGAGCCCGACCTCCTGTATCAAGGCAAAGCATACCAGGATCAATGCCACGGCGGCAAGGATCACCGCCAAGCGCAGCATATTCCGTTCTACACGATTTTTATCCATAACGGCTCCTTTCGGGGGTGTTTATGGGGTTACTCTCCGTCGTCACCCTTCATACGGATGATCAGCTTGATAGGGGTACCGTGGAAGCCAAAGGTCTCACGCAGGCAGTTTTCGATAAACCGCTGATAGGAGAAGTGGAAAAGCTGAATATTATTACAGAAAATGACGAAGGTGGGGGGAGCCACCGAAATCTGCGTCATGTAATAGATCTTGAGTCTTCTGCCCTTGTCGGACGGCGGCTGTACGCGGATCATGGCGTCTCCCAGAACGTCATTGAGCATACCCGTTGTGACGCGCATGACCGACTGTCCGTAGACGTAATTGATGCGTTCAAAGAGGCTTTCCACGCGCTGTCCTGTTTTTGCCGAAATATACAGGATGGGGGCGTAGGGCATATAGGCGAGAGCGGTTCGGATCTTGTTGTTGAACTCGTTGACCGTGTTGTTGTCCTTTTCGATCAGATCCCATTTGTTGACCACGATGATGGTGGCTTTTCCTGCCTCATGCGCGATTCCCGCGATCTTTTCGTCCTGCTCGGTAATGCCCGTGGAGGCGTCGATCATCAGAAGGCAGACCTGTGCGCGTTCCACCGCCATGTGTGCGCGCAATACGCTGAAATGCTCGATCTTATCGTTGATCTTTGCCTGACGGCGGATGCCTGCGGTGTCGATAAAGGTGAATTTTCCGAATTCGTTTTCTACCTGGGTGTCAACCGCGTCACGGGTGGTTCCCGCAATGTCCGAAACGATCAGACGGTTTTGTCCGATCAGCTTGTTGATCACCGAGG
>JAZOPW010000206.1:0-2318 GCA_045655785.1 Eubacteriales bacterium | reverse complement strand
TCCTTATACCGAGCTCTTTACATAGCCACGCAAACCGTGTGGCTGAACATTCTCAGAAGGAGGTAAAAGATTATGAGAAAAACAGAGTTAAGAGAACTCTACAAGATGATGTTTCCGGACTATCCGGACATCGTAACTGTTGCTCAGCTTCAGAAAATGCTGGGCATCAGCAGACACTTGGCATACGACCTTATTAATGACGGATATATCTCCGGCATCAAAATCGGAAATGCCTTTAAGATTCCGAAGGTCAATGTCATCAACTACGTTATGGAGGAAGGAGGTGAGAAAAATGCAGGTTGAAAAGTTCAGAACCGTTGATGCGGACACCTTGTTATCAACGCCGCTTCGCAAGACTTTGTTCATTGTGGAAGGGTTGATACCGCAAGGACTGAGCGTGTTATCGGGTGCAAGCAAGATCGGCAAAAGCTGGCTGATGCTGTGGCTGGGTATGCAGGTTGCACGTGGAAATCCCGTGTGGGAATTTGAAACCCACAAGTGCGACGTGTTGTATTTGTGTTTAGAAGATACCCATATTCGCATCCAAAACCGCTTGTATCAGCTCACGGATGAAGCTCCTGCCGAGCTTCGAATTGCCACCACAAGTTATCAAATCGGAAACGGTTTGGAACAGCAGATCGAGCAGTATCTATCCGACTTTCCGAACACAAAGCTTGTGATCATCGACACCTTTCAGAAGGTGCGTGACTCTCGGAACACTCTCGGCAAAAGCGGAATGTATGCGGGAGATTACGACGATATCACAGCGCTGAAAAGCATTTCTGACAAGTTCGGAATTGCGGTGGTGGTAGTCCATCACGTTCGCAAAATGAAGGATGCAAACGATCCGTTCAATGAGGTTACGGGTTCAACGGGCATCACGGGAGCCGCTTACACCAGCTTTATTTTAAAGCGCAGTCGCTCAAGTGAGATGGGAACGCTACTTGCAACGGGACGAGATATTGAGTATCAGGAACTTACCTTGAAATTCGATAACGGAACGCATTTATGGGAGCTCGTGGAACGAAAGAACGCCGAAGATCTTCACCGAGAAGAGATTCCCGACTTTCTTTTTCGGCTCGTTTCATTCATAGCCTTGCGCAGAACTTGGCAAGGCACAGCCAGTCAGCTACTTACCGAAATGGAAGAAACCGAGGTCACGGCGAACGTGGTAACAAAGCTGCTTGCAAGGTTTTCCGCAGAGGTTTTGATACCGCAGGGCATCGAATACCGAACCAAACGCACAGGGACAAGCCGCCTGATTCGGCTTGAAATGAATGACAGCGATGACGGAAATGACGGCGAGATCTCTATATAGAAAACACCGTCACAACCGTCATTATCGTCACAAACAAATCCACGATCTTCGCCACTCCTGCGCATCGGTGCTCCTTGCCCAAGGCGTTCCCATGAAGCAGATCCAGGAATGGCTCGGACATAGCGATATGAGCACCACCGCCAACATCTACAGCCACCTCGATGCCGTAACGAAAGCAGACACCGGCGCCGCGATGAGTAAAGCGCTGGGGTGAGAGAGCATAAGGAAAGGGCTGACCGTGAGGTCAGCCCCTTGTACTATTCGATAAATTGGAATTTGTTAATCTCAAGCCGCTTTGCTTGTGACCAAACAAGTATTTAGCCATTAAGATAGTCAATTATCGGTTCGATATATTTTATATCTGAAATATCATATGATGATGACATCATTTTTATCTGTTCAATATCAGCCTGTGTCTTATCTTTCTTGGCTTTCAAAATCTTGACAAACATTTTCATCATTGTCTTTGATGTGGCAGGCATCTTTTCGTAATCAAGACCACCAGGGCAATAGAACCATCTTACTATTTTAAGTTCTTCTTCTGAGAAGTTTTTAGGTAATGTTAGTTCAATTTCAGGGTTCTCGATAGGACTTGCGCCAACACAAAAAGCCACCAGTTTCTTATCCTTCCATCTCAAAAGATTTTTCTTAAACCATTTGAGTTTGCTTATTGAACCAGCTACAGCCCAGCCGCCAAAAACTACGGCATCATAGCTATCTATATCTGCATTTTTAGCTTTACTGTACTCAATGCAATCTGCATGTGCTTTTTCTGCTATCCACTGAGCATATTTTTTTGTAAATCCAGTCTGTGAATTATAAATTACAATCGTTTTCATTTTGATATCTCCTCATAATACGGTAATATTGTCGCAATTACAATTTGTTCGATATATTCAAGCTTGTCTAACTGTTCTACAAATTCAAGTTTTCCGAACTGTTTTAATTATACGCTGTACGTGGGAAGAAATCAAGGCACCATATGAAGAACAGCCCTCTA
>JAZOPW010000205.1:0-10477 GCA_045655785.1 Eubacteriales bacterium | reverse complement strand
GCAGGGCAGGGAAGGACGCGCCTGTGCGTGAAAGATTGGCAAGACGGCCGATCCTCTTTTGCGCATTTTTGTGTGTCTTTACCGTTCTGATCCTGTTGCTTGGTGCGTATGGGATCGGCTATGATGCATCACAGTTTATTTACGGACTATTCTGAACATTCTGTACATAAGAAGAAAGTAAAACGTATTGATGAAAAAGAAGTTGAAAATTGGGATCCTGTGCCTGTCTTTTGTATTGCTGACGGGTATTTTCTTGGGATTTGCACAGGCATTGCTACAACCCAAATATATGACCTCTTCGCAGGAGGGCGCATTGATCGCGGAATATTACCGAGAGAACCGCTATGATCACGACGTGCTGTTCGTGGGAGACTGCGAGGTCTATGAGAATTTTACGCCCCCCACGCTGTGGGAGGAATATGGAATCACATCCTATATTCGCGGCAGTGCACAGCAGCTTGCATGGCAATCCTACTATCTGCTGGAGGAAATGCTGCAATACGAAACACCGCGTGTTGTGGTGTTCAACGTGCTGTCTCTTAAATACGGAGAGCCGCAAAACGAAGCCTACAACCGCATGACGCTTGACGGTATGAGGCTTTCGGAAACCAAGCTGCGCGCCATTCAAGCATCGAGGACAGAGGAGGAGTCCTTTGCATCCTACTTGATCCCTCTTTTGCGCTTTCACAGCCGTTGGAAGGAGATCGGAGCAGAAGATTTTCAATACCTGTTTTCCAAAGACACGGTATCACATAACGGATATCTGATGCAAACGGGAATTAAGAGCGGATACTCGGATATAGAGCCCTCTCCGCTTGTCGATTATACCTTGCCAACAACCTCTATGGCATATCTTGAAAAGATGCGTGTGCTTTGCGAGAAAAACGGGGTAGAGCTTGTTTTGATCAAATCACCGACGAACAATTGGAAATATTATTGGTTTGACGAGTGGGATGAGCAGGTCAGCGCATATGCCGACGCCAACGGACTTGCATACTACAATTTTATTCCGCAGGCGGAAGAGATCGGGATCGATTGGGAGACCGATACCTATGACGCGGGCGTGCATCTGAATGTGTACGGTGCCGAAAAGCTGACCTCTTATTTTGGTGAGATCCTGGCAAGGGATTTCGGCTTGGAGGATCGCAGATCCGACGCGGAGCTTTCAAAAATCTGGGAAGAAAAACGAAATGCCTATTATGAGCAACGGAATGGTACTTCATGAAAGGAAAAAAATGAAAAGATTTATTTGTTTGTTATTGCTTACAGCCACATTGTTGGGATGCGTAGCCTGTAACACGGATCCCTCGGATGGGACTCCCAAATATGTGTTCAACGTTGGAAGCGTTACGGTGAAGATCGACGACGAAGCCGAGGCGGTGATCGGTGCGTTGGGCGAGGCTCTCGATTACAGCGAATCTCCCTCCTG
Organism: Eubacteriales bacterium; assembly: GCA_045655785.1. GTDB lineage: Bacteria > Bacillota > Clostridia > Oscillospirales > CAG-272 > UMGS1865. Next base: position 9,048 of record JAZOPW010000205.1, on the reverse strand, counting down.
TGCCTTTGAGGGCTTGGACAAGGTATATATTTACGCGGGCTTTCGCATTCAGACCTATCCGTTGAACGGAAAGGATTATGTTTATTCGATTGAACTGACCGATGATTCGGTAAAGACCCCCGAGGGGATCGCCATCGGATCTTCCGCGGAGGCTGTTTTGAAGGCATATGGAGAAGCAGGCAAACAGACCGACACCTCGATCCTGTATTCGGATGACGTCGGCGGTGTAATCCTGCAGTTCATTCTCCGCGACGGACAAGTGAAAAACATTCAGTATTTGCGCAACGAGGACTAAAACAACCGAACATCTGCTTCCAACCGATTTTTGATTGAGCGTTCTTCGGCTTTTCAGACTTTTGAAAATCTGTTTTTCTTTCAAAACGGCTTCAAAATTCAACATCACTCATATTTTATTCTTTTTGCGAATAAAAAGATAAAAAGGAGGCGATTGGAATGAATTTTGAAAAAGCAGAAATGCACGCCACGGTTCGGGAGGGGTATCAGGTGCTTTTGCGCGCGGATGCCGAGCTTTTGATGCCTGTGGATAAAATGAAGATCCGCGATTTTTATCAACGAATGGCGGATACCTGCATGAAATGGGCGGAGCAGGTGTACGGCGAGGAGCTTCGAGGGGAGTTCTTGGGCTTGGAGGGGATCCGCGAAAAATCGCAGTTCCGTACCCAGCACTATAAAATGCGGATGCGTTGCCCTTGGAAGGATGACCGACATGTGGCGATCCTTTGCGAATCCGAGCTGACGGGACAATGGAAGGAGCCGCAAAAAAGCTATCACCGTATTTCGCACGTCTGGAATACCGAGGAGGAGCTTGTTCTGCCGTTCGGTCAGATTCTGCGGAGCTTTGGCTTACGTTTGAATCGGGATATGCTGCCCTTTCGCCCGGATGGAATTTATCCCGAGGAAGATAAGATGGTCTTTTTCCGAAACGTGACCGATCAGACGCCGTTTTTGGAAAAAAAGCTTTCGAGAAAAATGAACAATTGATCAAATTTTTTTACAAAGCTGTTTATTTTTCTGGAATATTCTTCTTGCAATTACATCTAATATGTGTTATAATAAACGAAAGAGCATGGAATTTTATTAGTAAGAAATAAGAAAAATGACGGAAAAACCAAAACCGATCAGGAGGTCTTATGTCAAGAGAATCGATTTTGAAAATCAGAGAAACCGAAGAAGCCGCCAATCGAATGATTGCGGACGCCCGTCAGAAAGCCGAACAAATGGTTTCCGAAGCCGAAACAAACGGAAAATCTCTTTGTAAAAAGACCGAAGAGGAAACCGCCGCAGCAATGCGTACGATGTTGGATGAGATCCGAGAACGTACACAGGCTTTGACCGAACGGCTTGACGGGGAAAGCGAAGAAGAGGTACAGCAGCTTCAAAAGACCGTTTCTTTGCGAAAAAAGATTGCAGAAAAAATGATCATCAGGGGGTTTGACTTAAAATGGCGGTAAGTTCAATGAAAAAACTCACCGTCCTGGCTTACGTTTCCGATACCGATGCCATTGTCAGAAGGCTGATGGGACTGCGATGCGTTGAGATCCACAACACGTCGCTCTCCGAGGGGCTTGTTGCGGTTGATCCTGTTCGGAATGACACGCAGAAGGCAGAGGCAGAGCGAAGGCTTGCGGATATCAAGCGCGCCTTGCCTGTTCTGGCAAAGTACACAACGCGAAAGCGTGGAATCGGACGCGTCGTTCACCGAATCGATCTGAAGGCTTTTTGTAAGGACGGCAGAAGCGATTCGGCATGGCGGACGGTGACAAAAACTTTGGAGACCGTAGCAAGAATGGACGAACTGACAGCCGAAAAAACAAGGTGTGAGAATCTGCTTACCTCCTTGGAGCCTTGGCTGATGTACGACGTTCCTCTGGATGTGTGCGGCTCCGAGCAGACTGCGGTGCTGTTGGGATCGGTTCCCGCAGAGGTCAATTCACTCGCTCTCCGCGATGAACTCGACGAAATGGGTGTTTATACCGAGGAGATCTCGTCTGATGACCGTTGCTATTACCTCTCACTTACCTGTATCAAGGAGGATACCGAGAGGGTTGAACGCTTTTTGGCAGGCAAGGGCTTTCTGAAAAGCAGCTTTTCGGATATCACTACCACCGCAAATGCCGCATACGGCAAAACCGACGATCGGTTGACCGAGATCGATGCAGAATTTCTCAAACATGAGGAGATCCTTCGCGATCTGGCAGATGAGTTGGACGATGTGGAGATTTTGAGCGATATTGAAGCGACGACGGTCAATCTTTGTATCCAGAAGCGGAAGCTTGCGGCAACACAGAATTGCATGATCCTCGAAGGATGGGTACCTTCCGCAACGGTTGATGCCGTAACCGAGGCACTTTCCAAATTCGAGTGCGCGTGTGAGATCGCAGAGCCCGAGGAAGGGGAGGAGCCTCCCGTTCTGTTGAAAAATAATGCTTGGGCGGCAAACTTTGAGTGGGTCATCGGAATGTATTCCTATCCCAAATACGGCACCTTCGATCCGACGTTTATCATGAGCATTTTCTATTTTATCATCTTCGGATTGATGTTTGCCGACGTGGGCTACGGTCTGCTTTTGGTGGCGTGTTGCTTTGGCGGCATCAAGCTTCTCAATCCCAAGGCGGGTATGCGGCGAATGCTTACGATGTTTGGATTGTGCGGAATATCCAGCGCACTGATGGGTGTTTTATTCGGAGGCTGGTTTGGCGACCTGCCGACTGCCATCATGTCGAATCTGTTGGGGCTTCCCACCGATACGGCAGTAGGACGGTTTTTCAGCTCGGGTCTTTGGCTCAATCCGCTGGACGATCCCATGACCTTCCTGGTTCTTTCGCTTGCGGTCGGTGCCGTGCATCTGATTGCGGGAATGGCAGTCAAATTCGTGATCCTTTGCAAGGACGGCGCTCCGCTCGAGGCGGTTTGTACGATCTTGCCGTATTGGGTCTTGTTTGTGGGCTTTGGTCTGTTTTTGGTTGACGGAACCGTGGCACTTTACGTGACACTTGCAGGCGCACTCCTGATCCTTTGCCTGAACGGGTACGGACAAAAATCGATCGTTTCCAGGATCACCAAGGGGCTTGGCGGATTGTACGGATTGATCAACTATGCCTCTGACCTGCTGTCCTATTCACGTGTCCTGGCACTTGGAATGGTGGCGGGCGTCGTTGCAAAGGTCATCAATATGATTACCGCTCTGGGAGCAACAGGCGTGATCGGGTTTATCTTTATGCTGATCGTGTTGCTCTTGGGTCATGCATTGAACATTGGTATCAATATCCTTGGAACCTTTGTTCATACCGCAAGATTGCAATATATCGAGTTTTTTGGAAAGTTTTACGAGGACGGCGGAGAGCCGTTTACCCCTGCACTTCCTGCCGAGGAATATTCGGAGGATGTGCATGATGAAGTACCCAATTAAAAATCACATAAAAATAATAAGGAGATTGAAAAATGAACATGGGTGAAATTTTTAGAACAGCGACCGAGGCCGTACAGCCGTCTACGATGAGTGAATTCTGGAAAGCCGTTTTTTCGGGCAACAACCTGGCTCTGTTGGGCGCGGCATTGGCAACTCTGCTTGCGGGCATTGGCTCGGCACGCGGCGTAAACATGGTTGCAAAGGCAACCGCAGGACTGATCAGCGAGGATCCCTCCAAGTTTGGTAAGGCGTTTCTTTTGCAGGCTCTGCCTATGACACAGGGCATCTATGGCTTGGTTACCTCGTTTATGATCATCTTTAAAATGGGCATCCTTGGTGGAACACCCGTAACCTTGACTCCCGCGCAGGGCGGTTATTATCTGTTCGCAGCTCTTCCCATTGCATTTGGCGGCTTGTATTCTGCGATCAAGCAGGGCGAGGTTGCCGCTGCGGGTATTTCTGTTTTGGCAAAGCGTCCCGATGCAACGGGTAAAGCCATTATTTCGGCATCCTTGGTTGAAACCTACGCGATTTTTGCCGTTTTGGTATCGCTCCTTCTTGTTCTTTTCGCATAACGGTTGGTACAGACTGAAATCGAAAAGAAAGGAGAGAAATCCCAATGGCAATGAACGGATTGAATAAGATCACCGATAAAATTCTGGATGCGGCAAAGACCGAGGCAGACAGAATCATTGCAAACGCGGATGCCGAGTGCGCACGTATTTCCGCAGAATATGCGGCACGTGCCGACTCTGTCCGTGAGAGCCTGATTGCCGAAGCCGAGCGCGAGGGAACCGATTTGATCTCGCGTGCAAAAGCAGGCGCGGCAACCAAAAAGAGAAATAAAATATTGGAAATGCAAAGCCGACTCCTGGACGAGGTCTTCGCGGATGCGCTGGCGCAAATGCGCCACACAACGGGCGAAGGATATCTCAATCTGTTGAACGGTCTGCTTTGTTCAGCCTTGAATGAGCAGTTGAGATCGGAGGAGGAAAGCCGCGTTCTTTACGGAGAAGAGGAGGCGATGGCACCCGAGCGCTATGAGGTTCTGCTGAATGCACGCGACCGCGAGCAATACGGGGCGGCTTTGATCGAGTCGGCACGGAAAAGCCTGTCGGGAAAGGTACATGCGTCTGTTCTGCAGAAGCTGGTGCTGTCCGAAAGGACTGTTTCCATTGATGGCGGCTTGGTTCTGCGTTGCGGAGATATTGAATCGAACTGCTCGCTCGCATTGCTGTTCGCACAGCTTCGTGAGGAGATGGAGCCCGAGGTCAGCCGCGCTCTTTTCGGCGCGGAAAATTCGAACTGACGGAGGCACTTCATGAGTGATTATCTATATGGAAGCGCCCGTGTTCGCAGCTTGGAAAATGCGATCATCGGCAGAGAACGCCTGAATTTGTTGCTGGATTGCAAGAATTCGGACGAGCTGGTCGATCGCTTGCGGGAATACGGAATGGAGCCGATTTCGGATCCGAACAGCGGCAAATTTTTACGAGAAGATACACTCCTTCAGATTTTGCGAGACACCTACGCTATCCTGCAGGAGATGTTGCCAGATGACAAGGCATTGCGTCTGTGGCTCTATCCTTACGATTGCAACAACCTCAAGGCGGCACTCAAGTGCTTTTTCAGAGGGATTGATCCGATGCCCATGATGTTTGACTTTGGAACGGTTGCGGTGTCGGATGTGATCGCAATGGTGGAGAACGGAACCTTTGAGTCGATGCCGTTTGCCATGAAATCGGCGGCTGAAACGGCTGTCAAGGAATACGCAAAAACAAAAAATCCGCAGCTGATCGATCTTTTGTTGGATCGGGCGTGCTATGCGGACATGCTGTCGGCGGCAGGGGAAAGCGGAGTGGCGTTTGCGTCAGATATTGTACGTAAAAAGATCGACCTGACCAACATTCTGATTACCGTACGCATTCTGCGCATGAATAGCGGTGAGGTTGGAAGGCTTTTGTATGAAGACGCGTTGATCGATGGCGGCTACCTTTCTCGGAGCCAGCTAAAGGAATGGTTCCTCGCAGGGGAGGAGATGCTGTGGGATCGCTTGCTTTATAGCGAGTACAGCCGTCTTTCCGAGTCTGTTTTGAAGACCGATTCTTCGCTGACTGCGGTCGAGCGTTGTATTGACGATTATTTGATGGAGAGAATCAAAGAGGTTAAGCTTGTTCCATACGGAGCCGAGGTCATGATCTCCTATCTCTTTGCACGCGAATACGAGGTGCGGAATTTGCGTATCGTATTTGCGGGAAAGGAAGCGGGGCTTCCCACGGAAACCGTTCGCGAAAGGATACGGGAAAGCTATGTATAAGATTGGAATCATTGGAGATCGCGACACGGTACTCGGCTTTATGGCACTCGGCTTTTCGGTACACGAGGCAGAAAATGCCGAGGAAGCGGCTAAAAAACTGAATACACTTGTGCGTTCAGGTGAGTATGCGGTCATTTTTTTGACCGAAAATTATGCCGCACAGTTAGTAGAAGAAACAGACCGTTACAAAGATATGCCCTTGCCGGCGGTGATCTCAATCCCGGGGCAGGGCGGCTCCACGGGCTTTGGAATGAACAGCATTCGTTCTGCTGTCGAAAGAGCAGTGGGTGTAGATATTTTGAAGGATTGAGATGCTTCAAGGATGATCCTTGAAACAAAGAAAGGCTGATTGATTATGGTTGAAGGAAAAATACTGAAGGTATCGGGACCGCTTGTCGTCGCGGAGGGAATGCGCGAGGCAAATATGTTCGACGTGGTTCGCGTTGGCGAAAAGCGCTTGATCGGAGAGATCATCGAAATGCACGGAGACCGCGCGTCGATCCAGGTTTATGAGGAAACCGCGGGAATCGGTCGCGGAGACCGCGTGGTTTCTACAGGCGCACCGCTTTCGGTGGAGCTGGGTCCCGGTCTTCTGACCAATATTTACGACGGTATTCAACGACCTCTTGAAACCATGCGCAAAAAGGTTGGCTCCAATTTGACGCGCGGAATTGACGAGCCTGCGTTGAACCGTGAAAAGCGTTGGCATTTTGTCCCCATGCTCAAATTCGGAGATCGTGTAGGTCCGGGAGATGTGCTGGGAACCGTACAGGAAAACAGCGTGATCTCGCACAAGATCATGGTTCCGCCTAAAATGAAGGGCGTGATCGTGGATCTGCGCGAGGGCGATTTCCTGATCACCGACCGTATCGGTAAGATCAAGCACGAGGACGGCACCATCACGGATCTGACCCTGATGCAGAAGTGGCCGGTTCGCGTGTCGCGTCCCTATAAAGAAAAGCTGCCGCCTGTTGATCCCATGGTCACGGGACAGCGTATCATTGACGCCCTGTTTCCGATCGCCAAGGGCGGTACTGCGTGCGTTCCCGGTCCCTTTGGCTCCGGAAAGACCGTGGTACAGCATCAATTGGCGAAATGGAGTGATGTGGATCTGGTGGTCTACATCGGATGCGGCGAGCGCGGAAATGAAATGACCGACGTTTTGAGAGAATTTCCCGAGCTGATCGACCCCAAAACGGGAAAATCCTTGATGGAGCGTACCGTTTTGATCGCAAACACCTCGGATATGCCGGTTGCGGCACGTGAGGCGTCGATCTATACGGGTATTACTATTGCCGAATATTTCCGTGACATGGGTTATTCTGTTGCGGTTATTGCGGACTCGACCTCCCGTTGGGCAGAGGCTTTGCGTGAGATGTCGGGACGCTTGGAGGAAATGCCGGGTGAGGAGGGCTATCCTGCTTATCTGACCTCGCGCTTGGCACAGTTCTATGAAAGAGCGGGAAAGGTTGTTTGCTTGGGCTCCGACGGAAGACAGGGCGCGCTTTCGGCAATCGGTGCGGTATCTCCGCAGGGCGGTGATATTTCCGAGCCGGTTACGCAGGCGACTCTGCGTATCGTAAAGGTGTTCTGGGGCTTGGATGCGTCCTTGGCGTATCGCCGCCATTTCCCGGCGGTCAACTGGCTCAACTCCTACTCGCTTTACCGTGACCGTCTTTCCGATTGGTTTGCACAGAACGTGGCAAAGGATTGGATGACGTACACGGGCAGAGCGCTTAAGACGCTGCAGGTTGAGGCAGATCTGCAGGAGATCGTAAAGCTGGTCGGTATGGACGCACTGTCTGCCGATGACCGTCTGACTCTTGACGTTGCGCAGTCGATCCGTGAGGACTTCCTGCAACAAAATGCGTTTGTGGACGTAGATAGCTATACACCTCTTGAAAAACAGCACAGAATGCTGGACCTGATCTTTACCTATGAGGATCAGGCACGCCGTGCGATCGCGGCGGGTGCAGATATTGAGGAAATCTGCTCACTTCCCGTACACGAGCGGATCGGTCGTGCAAAGTCGGTTTCCAATACCGATTATAACCGTGAATTTGATGAAATTATAGCAGAGATCAAGACGCAAACCAAGGGCTTGATCGATCATGCAGAAAAAGCATAAAGGGGGAAGAGCAAATGATCAGAGAATACAGAACCATTGAAGAAGTTGCGGGACCCCTGATGCTTGTGAAGCAGGTGGAGGGTGTTAAATACGACGAGCTGGGCGAGATCGAGCTTCCCGACGGGGAAGTGCGCCGTTGCCGCGTGCTGGAGGTGAACGGCAGAAACGTATTGGTACAGCTCTTTGAGTCCGCCGCAGGTATCAACTTGGCAAACAGTAAGGTTCGCTTTTCGGGACATGGCGTACAGCTTCCCGTGTCTCCTCATATGTTGGGGCGTGTATTCAACGGTATGGGAGAGATCATTGACGGCGGTGCGCGTATCATCCCCGAAAAATCGCTTGATATCAACGGAACACCCATTAATCCCGCCGCACGTTACTATCCTTCCGAGTTTATTCAAACGGGTGTTTCGACCATCGACGGCTTGAATACGCTGGTGCGCGGACAAAAGCTTCCGATCTTTTCGGGATCGGGTCTGCCTCACGCAAATCTTGCGGCTCAGATCGCAAGACAGGCAAAGGTGCGTAACAAGGATGATAAATTCGCGGTGGTCTTTGCCGCCGTGGGTATTACCTTTGAGGAAGCCGACTTCTTCATTTCCGACTTCAAAAAGACGGGAGCGATTGACCGTACCGTACTGTTCATCAATCTGGCATCCGATGCGGCGATTGAGCGTATTTCAACGCCGCGTATGGCCTTGACCGCCGCCGAGTATCTGGCATTTGAGTGCGATATGCACGTGCTGGTCATCATGACCGACATTACAAATTACGCAGAGGCATTGCGTGAGGTTTCCGCTGCACGTAAAGAGGTGCCCGGCAGACGCGGTTACCCCGGCTACCTTTACACCGACCTTGCCACCATGTATGAGCGCGCAGGCAGGAAGGAAGGCAGTGCGGGCTCGATTACGATGATTCCCATTCTTTCCATGCCCGAAGATGATAAAACCCACCCCATTCCCGACCTTACGGGCTATATCACGGAGGGGCAGATTATCCTTTCCCGTGAACTTTACCGCAAAAACGTGCTGCCCCCCGTTGACGTTCTCCCCTCGCTTTCCCGCCTCAAGGACAAGGGCATTGGCGCGGGCAAAACGCGTGAGGATCACGCAGGCAGGATGAACCAACTCTTTGCCGCCTATGCACGCGGTAAGGAGGCAAAGGAACTGATGG
>JAZOPW010000204.1:0-2033 GCA_045655785.1 Eubacteriales bacterium | reverse complement strand
AAGGAAGATAGCATGACACCCAAAGATTTCTGTCAACCGAAAGCACCTTATAGTAGTCACCTTCTACGTTGAGAATTGCCGCATCGTCAAGGTAACGCGCCGAAAAATCAAGAGATGTATCAACGGTAGACGCGATTTGATTTTCAAGCGAAGGCTTGAAATCGGCGGTCTTTCCTCGATAGACACGATAGTAGCAATGCTCGGGGGCGTCTACGGTATCCCACATCAGGGTATCTCCCTCGCGTACCGCGTTTTCTGCAAATACGGGCTCATTTCGCGTTTTATAATCTGTGGTAAGTACAGTAAAGGATTCGGGCAGAAGGGTATATTCGATCTCTCCCACACTTTGGAAAGCAAGGGTTGCCGAAGGTTCCTGCAGGTCGCCAAACTCATTGACACAAACATTGCGGCTATCGTACTCGTAAACGCGCATGGGCGGTTGCTTTTCGATGTGCTTCAGACCAAGATTCAACTTGATCGGTGTGGGTTCTGTGTGGCGATTCACTACGCATACGCTCACGCTTCCGTCGCGGTTGAGCAACGCGCACATACGGAGTAGCGGATCGTTGTTTTCAATATCCAACACCTTTGCGTTTCGTTTGCAATATTTTGCCATCAGACCGATGCACCAATACATCTCGCGCACGGAGTAATCACCGTCATCCTCCCATTTCATCAGTCCGCATTTGTTGTACTTGACGTCCTGTGTTTCGGAGATAAAGGGCTCACACATTGCCCATTTCTTGGCATAAGGATCGCGCTCAGCATAGTGACAGGTGTATGGGTCGGGGTAATCCACAAAGGTCCAGAGCACGGTTGCGAAAACCCCCGCGTTGATGGCGGCAATATGTCCCTCGGCATACATCAGCGCGGCGTACGCGCCCTCGTTTGTGTAGTTATAGATTGTGACGTCTTTAATGACGCCGTTTTTGCGAATGAGGGAATCTCCTTCGCCGCCCAGCATTCTCTTAATGCCAAACTCGCCAAGAATAAAGCGTTTTCCGTCGCACTTGCAGCATTTAACAGCCGTATCGTAGCAAAGCTGGTAGAACCACTGGTAGAAATCGGGATCATCAATGTCGTATTCCTGCACGTAGGCATGGAGACAAAAATCCTCGGAAATCTGCTTCATGTTCTCAATGGCATAGTCCAAGGTTCCCCAGTTTTTGATATTGGAGGCGTCGGTTGCCAAAAGTCCGATGCGGAGCTTGCGCTTTTGAAAGGCGCTGAACAGATATTCGTGATATTTCTGAAAAAGCGGCAGATCCTTGAGCAGTCCTCCCCAGTCGCCTATGGACATCTCGTTGGAGAAGCAATAATAGCGGATCTGCTTGACATTTTTTTCATTGATCAGATAGTCGAGATTTTCCGCCACATCCTCGGCGTATTGCTGACGCGCCTCATCCGTGAGGTGATACTTTCCCTTGGCGCAGGCAAGGTAGATGGGGGTCTCGGTCCACCTTTGCATCTTTTCGTAATACTCCGCAAAGGCGTCCATGTGCTCCTTCGTCCAATCCGAATATCCACCAAAGGTACGCATAAAGCCCGGGGATATCTCGCGGTAGCACTTGCAGATCTTTTGATTGAAATGCTCGCGCTCGATGAGAGGATAGAACATTGCCTCACTGTTGTGGAAGCCGAAGCCGCCGAAATAGGTGGGGAACTGTCCTCTTGTAATCTTAATATCAGCCATGATTATTCTCCTTTCTGTTCCTGTGCCGCATCCCGAAGCTTTTTCAATTCGGGCAAAATGGCGGGGTAAACCTGTGCCGACATACCGCCGTCCACGATCAGCTCGGCACCCGTCACATTCTTGGAAAGATCGGTTCCCAAATACCAAGCCGCGCCTGCAATATCCTCAAAATCCGAGATATCGCCAATGGGAGTCAGCTCACCGTTGGAAATCTGATTCTTTCCCATCTTGACCCAACGCTCGGTCTTGATGGTTCCCGGCATGATCACGTTGACGCGAATGCCAAAGGGGCCAAGATCCACCGCCAGAGATTTGGTCAGGGCGTTGATGCCACCCTTGG
>JAZOPW010000203.1:0-3621 GCA_045655785.1 Eubacteriales bacterium | reverse complement strand
AGCCTCATTTGCCGAAGGATCTCATCACGCGCTAGCGTGTTTTTTCCTGCGGCTTGATGATATACCTTGCATCATGATAAAACGCGGGAATCAACCAAGATAAAAAATTGGGATGAAAGCTTTAAAATCTGCCTCTTTTTTATTGATTTTATCTTTTAAGTGTGCTATAATATAATATATTGTTGATAGAAAAGGTGAGGTAGGTCAAATGGAGCATTCATATCTTCAAGCCACAAAAGAATTGTTACAATACATTCAGGACAGCCCAACGGCTTTTCATGCGGTTGAATCGGCTGCAAAAATTTTGGAGTCGAACGGCTTTTCTCGCTTGCAGGATTCCGATGCTTGGAATTTGGAGCCCGGAAAAGGCTATTATGTAACACGGAATCAGTCGGCTATTATCGCGTTCCGTTTGCCCAAGTCAACCCCCAATAATTTTATGATTACGGCAAGTCACACCGATTCACCTATGTTTAAACTCAAAAACAACTATGAACAGGCGGCTTGTAATAAGTATATTCGTTTGAACACGGAGGTCTACGGTGGCACGATCCTCTCTTCGTGGCTCGACCGTCCGCTTTCTCTTGCCGGTCGTGTGATCCTTTCCCAAAACGGAACCTTTTTGGTCAAAAACGTAAAGATCGATCGTGATCTGATTTTGATCCCGAATGTGGCAATTCATTTGAATCGTTCGGTCAACAACGGATATGCGTATAATCCTGCCGTGGATCTGATGCCGCTGTTCTCGGAAAGCGGAGACGGCAAAAAAGACGTAAAGGATCTTCTTTCAGACGAGCTCGGTTGCAAAAAGGACGAGATCGTCGGCATGGATCTTTATGTGGTTTGCAGAACGCCCGGAACCGTTTGGGGGGCGAATGAGGAATTCTTCTCGGCACCTCGAATCGATAACCTGATGTGCGCATTCTCAACATTAAAGGGACTTTGCGGCGCAACAAACCATAACTCTGTCTGTGTCTATTATGCCGCTGATAACGAGGAAACAGGAAGTGCTACCAAGCAAGGCGCAGGCTCTGTTTTCCTGTCTGACGTGTTAGACCGCATTTGCGAAGGATTGCATACCGACAAACGCAGAATGCTGGCATCTTCTATGATGGTTTCTGCCGACAACGGACACGCAAAGCATCCAAACCATCCTGAGCTCAGCGATGCAAATAATGCGCCGTCTCTTGGCGGCGGTGTCGTGATCAAATCCAATGCCGCACAGAAATATGCAACCGACGGCGTGTCTGCCGCTCTGTTTACGGAGATCTGCCGCCGCGCAGATATTCCCGTGCAATTCTATGCAAATCGAAGTGATATGCCGGGAGGCTCTACTCTCGGAAGCATTTCCAATACCCGCGTCCCCCTGATCACAGTCGATATCGGTATGGCACAGCTTGCCATGCATTCGGCTTACGAAACCGCGTCGGTTGCTGATACAGAGCATCTGATACGGGCAAGCAAAGCCTTTTATGAAAGCCACCTGACAAGCGACGGTGACGGAAATTACACCTTGCACGAATAAGCTTTAGCAGGAAAGGGAAAAGCACTGATGTATAAAATAGGATTTGACAATGAAAAATATATAGCATTGCAATCAGCACATATTCGGGAACGAATCGAACAGTTTGGCGGAAAATTATACCTTGAGTTTGGCGGAAAATTGTTTGATGACTATCATGCGGCTCGCGTTTTGCCAGGCTTTGCTCCCGATAGTAAGATCCGTATGCTGATCCAACTGAAGGATCAGGCAGAGGTTGTAATCGCGATCAATGCAAATGACATTGAGAAAAACAAGGTGCGCGGTGACCTTGGAATCACCTATGACCTTGACACCCTGCGCTTGATCGACGCGTTTCGCAGCTTTGGACTTTATGTTGGAAGCGTGGTTCTCACGCGCTGGCAGGATCAGCCTGCGGCTGTGAAGTTCCAGCAGCGCTTGGAATCGCTTGGCGTACGTGTTTACAGACATTTTTCGATTGCGGGATATCCGTCCAATATCGATTATATCGTCAGTGATGAGGGATACGGCAAAAATGAGTATATCGAAACCTCACGCTCTCTTGTGATCGTAACGGCTCCGGGACCGGGAAGCGGAAAAATGGCAACCTGTCTGAGCCAGATCTATCACGAGCACAAGCGTGGGATTCGATCGGGATATGCAAAATTTGAGACCTTTCCGATTTGGAATCTGCCCTTGAAGCATCCCGTCAATATTGCGTATGAGGCGGCAACGGCAGATCTGAACGATATGAATATGATCGACCCCTTCCATTTGGAGGCTTACGGCGTCACAACGGTAAACTACAACCGTGATATTGAAATTTTCCCTGTATTGAACGCGATGTTCAAACGAATCAATGGAGAATCTCCCTATAAATCTCCTACGGATATGGGCGTGAATATGGTAGGGAATTGTATCATTGATGATGAAGCAGTATGTAATGCCGCAAAAATGGAGATCGTAAGACGCTACTACACTGCGCTTTCCAATCAGCGAAAGGGAAGCGGGGACGCACGCGACGTGGAAAAACTGAAGCTGATCATGCAATCTGCGGGAATCGATCAGGATTACCGAAAGGTAGCTGACGTAGCGCGTGAAAAGGCAACGGTAACCGGCAAGCCTGCCGTGGCAATCGAGCTTGCTGATGGCAGAATGGTCACAGGAAGAACCTCAAGGCTTCTTGGTGCAACCTCGGCGGCGCTTTTGAATGCCTTGAAAACACTTGCCGATATTGATGATCGGATCGACCTGATTTCTCCCGAAATTCTGGAGCCAATCACCAATCTGAAGGTAAAGACCTTTGGCAGTAAAAACCCGCGTTTGCATCCAAATGAGCTTTTGATCGCACTTTCGATATGCGCGGTGACCGATCCCATTGCGGCAAAAGCACAGGAGCAGCTTCCGAATTTGCGTCTGTGTGAGATGCATTCCTCGGTCATTCTTTCGGAAAATGACGAGAATACCATGAAAAAGCTTGGGATTCACCTGACGTGTGAGCCCTGTTACGAAAGCAAACGCTTATACCACGGCTGTTGACTGTCTTGCGCCGGATCAACACCGATAGAAAGGATTCTGAATGGGAACGCTGTACGATTATATCAATTGGCGCGGTGATCTTTCGTTTCGCGAAGCACCGCTCAATGAGGTTGACAGCCTGATCTTCTCTTTGCTGTCTTATATTGATCTGAAGGATATTGTTCCGGCAGAGCATGACGGTGCAAAGATCCCTATCAAATCAGCCGCCAATGCTTTTTTTGCGAAAAATCCCGATCCGCGTAAGATTTCCATGGGCATGATCGTTCCAAAGGATATCATCAAGATCTTTCGTATGGTCAAGGATACAAGACGCTTTCGCAATGTTAACATGAAGGCTCATGTAAATATGATCGATACCAAAAGGGAACTCCAATTTTCAGCCTCGACCTTTATGCCGGGGGACGGGAGTATTTTGGTGGCGTATCGCGGAACCGATGATACACTTGTCGGATGGAAAGAGGACTTCAACATGAGCTTTCTATCGGTGGTTCCGGCACAGGAGGAGGCGGTACGGTATTTGCATGAAGCCGCCATACATTCAAAGGGAAGCATTCGCACGACCGGACACAGCAAGGGCGGAA
>JAZOPW010000202.1:0-2197 GCA_045655785.1 Eubacteriales bacterium | reverse complement strand
GCCTCCGTATCCTGTATCTATTCCTTGGGTGACCCAAGTGAATATCAAGGCCTCGTGCTTGCCATTCGCCCCGGATCTCAAATGAGCCGCGATATCTTTATCCGCAAGCTGGTTGCCAACAGCTATACCCGCAACGATATGTCGCTGGTGCGCGACAGCTTCCGTGTCAACGGCGATACCGTGGAGGTCATTCCCGCAAACATGAATGACAGCGCATTGCGTGTCGAGTTTTTCGGAGACGAGATCGACCGTATCTCCGAGATCAATATCGTCACGGGGGAGCTGAAGCGCAGGCTTTCCTATGCGGCGATCTATCCCGCCACACACTATGCGGTTTCCGATGAAAAAAGAGAACAAGCCCTGTCACAGATCGAGCGCGAAATGATCGAACGTGCGCAGTTTTTTGAGTCCGAGGGCAAGCTGATCGAGGCACAACGCATTCGCGAACGCGTCAAATACGATCTTGAAATGCTGCGTGAGATCGGATTTTGCTCGGGTGTGGAAAACTATTCCCGCGTGCTGTCGGGGCGTCCCGCAGGCTCTACACCGTTTACACTGCTGGATTATTTCCCCGAGGATTTTCTTCTGTTCGTGGACGAATCTCACGTTACCATTCCACAGGTGCGCGGTATGAGCGGCGGTGACACGGCGCGAAAGAAAAATCTGGTTGATTACGGCTTCCGTTTGCCGTCGGCTTACGATAACCGTCCTCTGTTTTTTGACGAATTTGAGCAAAGCATTCACCAAGCGGTGTTTGTCAGCGCAACACCGGGAGATTACGAGGGGGCGCATTCCGAGCGTGTGGTCGAGCAGATCATTCGTCCCACGGGGTTGTTGGATCCCGAGATCGAGGTGCGCCCGATCGAAGGACAGGTCGACGATTTGATGGGAGAAATCCGCATACGTGCCGCGAAAAACGAGCGTGTATTGGTCACGACCCTGACCAAAAAGATGGCAGAGGATCTGACCGAATATTTTGAAAATAATAACATCCGTGTGCGATATATCCACTTTAACGTGGACACAATGGAGCGTATGGAGATCATACGCGACCTGCGCCTGGGTGTATTTGACGTGCTTGTGGGAATCAATCTCTTGCGCGAGGGATTGGATATTCCAGAGGTCTCTTTGGTAGCCATTCTGGATGCCGACAAGGAGGGCTTCTTACGTGCCGAACGGTCACTGATCCAAACGATAGGACGCGCGGCGCGAAATGCCGATGGAAAGGTTATCATGTATGCCGATCAGATCACCGCGTCGATGCGAGGTGCCATCACCGAGACCAATCGCCGCCGTACCATCCAGGATGAATACAACCGCGCAAACGGCATTACACCCAAGACGATCGTCAAGGGGATCCGTGACGTGATTGAGGTCGGAACAACCGATGAAAAGAGCGGAAAACGCGGTAAAAAGGGTGAAATTACCGATCGCAAGCTGACCAAAACAGAAAAGGAAAAGCTGATTGCCGAAATGACCGCCGAGATGAAACGCGCGGCACAAAAGCTCGAATTCGAGCAGGCAGCCTTCCTGCGTGATCAGATCAAAAAGCTTCGCGAGAGCGGGGAGGTCCCACTGAAACGAACAAGAAAAAATTGATAAAAGGACAATGCAGTGGATTTTATCTTTATAGTCCATCCCATTTTGATAAAGTTCTTGAAGCTGTCGGAAACTTCTTTCAAGAAGTTTCCGACAAAAAAGGAGTTACACATGCCAAACCAAATTTCGATCCGCGGCGTGCGGGTCCACAATCTGAAAAATATAGACGTCGAGATTCCGAGAGACAAGCTGGTGATCCTGACCGGACTTTCGGGATCGGGAAAATCCTCGCTGGCGTTTGATACCATCTATGCCGAGGGACACCGTCGGTTTGTTGAGTCGCTTTCTTCCTATGCCCGTATGTTTTTGGGACAGCTGGATAAGCCCGATATCGATTCCATAGAGGGGCTTTCTCCGTCGATCTCGATCGATCAGAAGACCACCTCAAAGAATCCGCGCTCCACAGTTGGTACCGTGACCGAGATCTACGATTATCTCCGTCTGCTATATGCGCGCATCGGTGTGCCGCACTGTCCCGGCTGCGGCAAGGAAATCAGACAGCAAACCACCGATCAGATCATCGATCGCATCCTTGCCTTCCCCGAGGGCGAGAGATTCATGGTGCTGGCTCCCGTGGTGCGCGCACAGAAGGGTATGC
>JAZOPW010000201.1:0-3259 GCA_045655785.1 Eubacteriales bacterium | reverse complement strand
GGCACAATGCACCGCCGACTTTTTAAAGGACAGGCATATTGATCAGATCTATGCAAGCGATCTTTTGCGTGCGATGCAGACAGCAGAGCCGACGGCGCGTATGCATGGATTGGAGATTATTCCAACCGCCTCTTTTCGTGAGATCAACGCAGGGAAGTGGGAAGGCATGATCTATGATGATATTCTAAAACAATTTCCCGAATCCTTTTTACGGTGGAGGAATGACGTTGGACACGCCCAACCGGACGGCGGTGAAGCGGTTCTTGATCTTGCGAAGCGTGTTTATGCTGAAACACAAAGGATCCTTTGTGCCGATCGGGGCAAGACGGTTGCAATTTTTACGCACGCAACCCCCTTGCGGATGATGGGATGCCTGTGGCATGGAATCGCGCCCGAGGACGCGTCGAAGGTGCCGTTTTGCGGAAACGCGTCGGTTTCGATCGTGGAATATGAGGATGACGGTCGCTTTCGCGTGGTGCTATACGGTTATGACCGTCACCAAGGAGAAAACGCCACCTATTTGCCTCAAAAGGACGTTTAATAAACTATCAAGGGCAGAGAATCTTCAAAAATTCTCTGCCCGTTTTTGCATTCAGACCATCATTCGTCACCTAAGCGCGCAAACAGGACGTTATACTGATCGGCAATGGCATTCCATGTTAAAAGCCCCACGTTTCCATCCTCGGACAGACCGTTCAAGCGCTGGAAGGTGCGAACCGCATTGACTGTTTGCTCGTCATAAATCCCCGTGATGACAACATTTTGCAGATCGGAATAGCTGTGATGCAGCTCCAACAGCATGTATTGAATGGCGGCAACAACAAAGCCACCGCTTCCGGGAACGATGACGTACCCGAACGGATCGAGCGGGAAAACCGAGATCTGTCGGGGCGGGGAATTGAAGGCAAGTGCAGACCGATAATCGGCGTAAAGACGCTCCCAGGTCGCTCTGTCGGCACTTCCTGTTATGGGAAAGCCGCGCAGGCGTTGGAATTCGCGCAGGGCATTTTCTGTCTGACTTTCAAAAATACCGTCTATCGGGGGGATGGGGATCGAGGGCTCATCATAGGAAAGCTGACGCAGGTAGCGTTGCAGATTTTCCACCGCAGGCGTAAAATTTGGGTGATTGTTCATAGCACTTCTCCTTTCTCCATCAGTTTCCGATGTCAAAGCCGGGGAACTGGCCGTCCTGCAATTGCATACCGCTTGATAAGACGTTGTAAAGCTCGGCAATTGCGCTCCAGGTGGTTGCGGAAACAACGCCTGTCGGCGTGATTCCGGCAAGATTTTGAAAGGCAATGACGGCTTCCTGCGTGCGCGGACCGAAGTAGCCCGTCGGATTGACCTGTGGAATTTCGGGGAAGGTTTCGGCAATTTCATTTAAATACTGCTGCAACAGCCGTACCGATTCGGAGTCAGCACCGATGCGCAATGGAACGCCGCCATAGGGAACTGCGTTTCCTTCCACAAATTCCAAGGGAATGGTGTTGACGATCCCGACATATGCCCTGTAAAGCGCGTTCCAGGTCTGCTCTCCCACAACACCGTCCGCCGGAAGCCCAAAGGTTCTTTGAACCGCTTCCACGGCGGCACGGGTCGTCTCCCCGAACACACCGTCGATCTCTACCGCGGGGATTGTTTCGTAATATTGAGACAAATACGCAATAAAATATTGCAGATTGAGAACGGCATTTCCCGAGGCTCCTATCTCCAGAACTCCGGGATATTGTCTTGTCACCTCTTCAAGCGTGATTCCTTCCGAGTTGAGATCGTTGAGTCTCTTTACCCCGATATAGATGTTTTGAATCGTGTACCACGTGTTTTTTCCGACCACACCGTCGGGGGTCAGATTGAACACCTCTTGAAATCTTCTGACCGCCGCTTCGGTATCGGTTCCGAAGATTCCGTCGGTTGCGGCGATCTTGGGAATGGAAGGGAAGTTGGAGGAAATGCGGTTCAGACGGATCTGAACGGTGCGTACGTCGTCATTGGCGGAACCGAGACGCAGGGCGACGGATGGCGCACTTTCGATGTTTTCGATCGGTGCATCACGGATCAGCTCGATGTCATCTCCGTAATAGTAGGTCAAAATTTCGTACGGTGTGTAGCCCCTGTTTGCAAGCTCTACCGTCCCCCATTGGGAAAGCCCGTTGCAGGTTACGGTTGTTCCGTTGCAGTATTGTGCAAAAAGCGGCTCGACATTTCCCGATCGGCGGATGTAATTATTGAAAAGCTCTCCTGCAATTTCGCGGATGTTTTCAAATACATCGCGTCCTTGTACGAAATATTGATCAAAGGCGGTGGAATTGGTAATGTCAAAATCGTATCCGCGTGTTCGGTAATATTCGGTGAAAACGCGGTTGAGTGCAAAGGAGACCTGTGCGTACATATTGGCGCGGATCGCGCTTTCGGGCCAGGTTGGATAGATTTCGCTGGAGGCAACGTTTGCCACGTAATCCAGGAAGGGAAGGGTCACGTTTTCGGCTTCGCTGTCAGGCGGTCCTAAATGTACGGTAATGGTTTCCGGAACGGTTGGAAGCTGTGGCATATGAAAATCCTTTCTTGCAAAGCATTTACAGCTCGGGCGCGGAGCCTTCAAAGAATCTTTCGCTGTCGGGGGTGCGCGAATCGGTTCGCCCATTTTCGGGTAACGGGATCATGTCTGCGGGCTGAATGGCGGTGATGCCGTCGAATATCGGAACATAAATATAGTTTTGAGCGAAAAAGCCCTCCAGATAGACGTCTACGTTATAGGAGGAAAATGGAGGACCGTTGTCGGGTGACATGGAATTTCCTTTCGGAGGGGCGGGAAGCGGGAGCCGAGGCGTATTTCCGTCGCGATCGGTTGTCAAAGACGCAATGACATCTCCGCGTCCTTCCGTCAGATCGGGGATGTAGTTGCGAATATTGACCTGTGCGCCCTCCAATGGGATGGAGCCGCGCGCGGTTGTGACATGTACGATCAGGTATCCTTGCCCTGCAGACGGGAGTGAAGAAGGGGTCCATTCATCTGTATTCATTTTTTTGCCCTTGTTTTTGTCAAACAAAAACATCCTTTCTTCGGAATTGTTCCTTACCATCCTATGCAAAAAAAATGAAAAAGTGAATTTTGCTCCCTTTTTGAGGATAAAAAAGCACCCGTCAAACACGTTTGTGTTTAACGGGTGAGAATGTAGACCAAACAATCGACTTTCGTCAGCTTGTCGAAAGTTTTGGTCAAGCTTTTTCAAAAGCTTGCGCGGCGGAGGCTGCGGAAGCC
>JAZOPW010000200.1:0-2008 GCA_045655785.1 Eubacteriales bacterium | reverse complement strand
TTGCGTCTGCTTGCTTTTGTCCTTTTTTCTGTACATGAAAAACACCTGCCTTTACGGTATCTATTATACCATATTGGCAGGTGTTCGTCAATACGACATCCTTTTTGTCTACAGTCTGACCTTCCCCTCAAGGGGAAGGCTTCTTTTTTGTGCAAGCTTTCTAATTGAGACAGTCTTTTTTGCATAGCTTAAATGCTTTGTTGGAAATATCACACAATTCAGTATCCGCTCTTTCTTCCGCGCAATCTCCAAAGGGCTTTTCGGATCAGCTCGGCAGGAAAGACCGAAAGCGAGAGGAGCAGAGGGGTCAAAAGCTCGGACGCCGTCAGCGGCGTGGTACGCAAGACACTTCCGCCAAGATAGACAAACCCGACCTGGATCGCAAGGATCGCGAGCATGATGCCGATAAAAACGGGATTGCGCCCAAGCCCCGCAAACAGCTTCATGCGATCGGTACGGGCGTTGAAGCAGTTGAAGACCGAGGTAAAGATAAACAGCACGAAAAACGCAGTCAGGAGATAGATGTTATCCTCCGACGGACGGAACAGAGCGGTTACGGTGGGAGACTTCAAGAAGAAGAGACAGAGGGCAACCGTGAATGAGCCGAGAAATAGAATTTCGTTGATCATATAGCGGTTGAGGATCGGCTCGTCGCGCTTTTTGGGTGGCTCGCGCATACAGGAGGGGAGTGCCGCCTCACCCGCGAAAGCCAGACCGCCAAGCGTATCCATGATGATGTTGATCCAGAGCATCTGCACTACGGTCACGGGATGATCGATGCCAAGAAAAGGACAGATCATGGTCACTCCAACCGCGCTGAAATTCATGGTGAGCTGTAAGGAGATAAATTTGCGGATGCTCTTGAAAATATTGCGGCCGTACAGGACGGCGCGGACGATCGACGCGAGGTTATTGTCCAGAATGATGATGTCGCCTGCGTCCTTTGCCACCTGTGTTCCGCCGCCCATGGCAAATCCAATATCGGCGCGGCGGAGCGCGGGCGCGTCATTGATGCCGTCACCTGTCATGCCCGTCACCATGCCTGCCTCTTGCGCGATGCGAACCAATCGACTCTTGTCGGTGGGAAGTGCGCGTGCGACCACCGCAAGCCGTGGAAGTGCTTCCTTGATCTGCAGATCCGAGAGCGCGGCAAGCTCCTCGCCTGTCAGCACCAGGTCGTTTTGCGGATTGACGATTCCGCAACGTGACGCGAGATTGCGAGCCGTGTCGCGGTTGTCTCCCGTGATCATGACCACGCGAATTCCGGCGTCCTGCAGCTCTGCCACCGACCTTGCAGCTTCCGCTCTCAAGGGATCGCAGATCGAGATCGTGGCAATCAGGGTAAGGGAGCCACTCATGCCGCCCGCAAAGCGGCTTGCAGGCTGTGCGTCATCCGATACAGCCAAAGCAAGGACGCGTTCTCCCATCAAGGTGCGTTTCCGAATCTCCTGCTCGGTTTTTTGACGGGAAAAGGGGGCAACCCCACCGTTGGCAGAAAGCGCACTCCGCACGCTCGGAAGGATCCGCTCGGGTGCGCCAAGAACGAAGGTCATTCGCTTTTTCCCCGAGACCGTGACCGCCGAGTATTTTCGTGTGCTGTCAAACGGCAGATTGGATGCAACGGTGACCCCGTTCGGCAACGGATAGGAAAGAATGCTTTCCAACAGCGCGCGCTCGGTCGCACTGCCGCCCAAAGCACAGGGAGTGCCGTTTCGGTCACAGCCAACCGTCGCCTCGCTCCCCAACCGAAGCGCAAGCGCGATCAGATCGGCAGATTCGCCACCGCGTTGGATCAGCTCCTGTGGGGACAGGGCTGTGCCGTCGGAAAAGCGGAAGGCGTCCACGCGCATTTTTCCCTCGGTCAGAGTTCCCGTTTTGTCGGTAAACAGAATGTTCATGCTTCCTGCGGCTTCGATTCCCACGGGCTTGCGCACCAGCACCTGATCGCGTACCATTTTGCGGATGTTCGAGGAAAGAACGACCGCAACCATCATCGGAAGTCCCTCGG
>JAZOPW010000199.1:0-5372 GCA_045655785.1 Eubacteriales bacterium | reverse complement strand
CAGGATTGCATGACGCTCGATGATATTCCCTATATCGGGCAGTACGCCAAATCCACGCCCAATGTCTATGTGGCAACGGGCTTCAACAAATGGGGAATGACAAACGCCATGGTCACCGCCGATATTCTCTGCGACCTTGCGCAAGAAAAATCCAACCCATACGCCGCAGTTTTTGATCCCTCGCGTTCCCTGCTCCACCCACAGCTTGCCGTCAATGCTTTTGATTCTATCGTGGGACTCCTCACCCCCACAACACCTCGATGCCCGCACCTCGGATGCGCCCTCAAATACAACCCTGCCGAGCACACATGGGATTGTCCCTGCCACGGCTCACGCTTTCGCGAGGACGGCAAACTGATCGATAATCCTGCAACGGACGATCATCATTCGATTCAATAGGAATAGAAACCTCCCTTTTTTCATCCGGAAAATGTTTACAATATTTAAGAACGCCAGCATTCCCAAGTTGTTGACATTTTAACTTCTTTGTGGTATAATATAGAAGTTGTAATTTCAACATTTTGCTTTAAGGAGTATCATTTGAATGTTAGAGAGGTTTGAACGATTTTCATTTGCTATTTCCGAAATTTCTCGTTGTTGGCGAAAGCTTGCCACCGAGGAGCTTGCCAAATATAACCTGAAAAGCCCTCACGTCACATATCTCACCACAATGTATAAATATCCCGACGGCATTACCGTTTCTAAGCTTTGCGAGGTGAGCGGAAAGGATAAATCCGATGCGTCGCGCATGATTGCCATTTTGGAAGAAAAGGGTCTTGCCCAAAAGAAGGTTGTTGACGGAAGCCTCTACCGCGGTCTCTGGGTTCTTACCGAGCAAGGCAAGCTCGCCGCAGAGCAGGTCTGCTTACGCGCGAGCAGAGCGGTTGAGTTGGCAGGAAAGGATCTGACCGAGGAAACGAGAGAAAGCTTCTATCAGGCACTCGAATCGATTGCCGCAAATTTGACCGCGCTTACCAAGGAAGGAATACCCGAATAATGAAAATTGCATTAAAGCTTTTTTGTCGTGCGTTCCAAATAGCTTTCCGTGCGGCATTGCCGATATTGCCATATATGAAATCAATTAAAAAATATAAATAAACTTTTGAAAGGAACTATCTCTATGAACAAAATGGACAAAAAATACGAGGCGTTATTTACGCCTTGGAGGATCGGAAACGTCGAGATCAAGAACCGAATCGTAATGTGTCCTATGGGAGGCACCTCGCTTTTCGGTTGGTTTGAGCTTACGGGCTGTCACTTTGATAAAGAGGCGGCAAAGCTTTTCCTCGAAAGAGCCAACAACAACGTGGGGCTCATCATCCCCGGAATCGCTCCCCTGCGCGATACCTTCTGGGGCAAGTGGCTCTGGCAGAATGAAAAGATGTTCAAGGAGCTCAAGGATTTTATGGACGAGATCCATAAGACAGGCGCAAAGCTCTTTATTCAGCTCACAGCAGGCATGGGTCGCTCTTGGGCGATCACCGAGCTTGTAGCACCTCTTCACAAAAACAAAATTACAAGAGCGATTGTCAAGCCCATCATTGACACATCCCATGAGCTGGCTTCTCCCTCACCTCAGCCCTCTCGCTGGGCGCACGATATCGAGTGTCCCGAAATGACGAAAGAACAGATTCACGAAATCATTGAGGCATTTGCAAAGACCGCAAAGCTTTGCAAGGAAGCAGGCGTTGACGGTGTCGAGGTTCACGCCGTTCACGAGGGCTACCTCCTTGACCAATTTGCCATCGAATTTTTCAACAAGCGTACCGATGAGTACGGCGGAAGCTTTGAGAACCGCTACCGTTTTGCGGCAGAGGTCGTAAAGGCAATCAAGGAAGCCTGCGGAAACGACTATCCCGTATCTCTTCGCTACTCCGTAGAGTCCAAGATGAAGGGATTTTGCGAGGGTGCTATGCCCGGTGAGGACTATGTTGAGGTAGGACGCTCTATGGAAGAATCCGAAAAAGCGGCAAAATATCTTCAGGATGTTGGCTACGATATGCTCAACGCCGACAACGGTACATACGATTCTTGGTATTGGGCGCATCCGCCGATGTATATGCCCGAAAACTGCAACCTTGAGGATGTAGCGCACATTAAGAAATTCGTGGATATTCCCGTTGTATGTGCAGGCAGAATGGATATGGAGGTCGGTGCAAAAGCCGTTGCTGAAGGACGAATCGATGCGGTTGGTGTCGCCCGTCAGTTCCTCACCGATCCCGAATGGGTGACAAAGCTAATTGAAGATAGACTTGATGACATCAAGCCCTGTATCTGCTGTCACAGCGGTTGCTTTAACTTCTCGTCCTCCAAGGGACACGCCAACACACAAGATCTTACAGACACCATGGGGCTTGCCCGCTGTGCGCTCAATCCCGAAACCATGCAGTCGAAGAAATACTATATTGAGCCTGCCAAGAAAAAGAAGAAGATCTCCATTATCGGCGGCGGTATCGGCGGTATGGAGGGGGGTATTGTTTGCGCGAAGGGGGGACATAGCGTAACACTCTATGAAAAATCCGACAAGCTCGGCGGTGTGTTCGTAGCGGCGGCTGCTCCTTCCTTCAAGGAAAAGGACAGAGCGCTTATCGCTTGGTATATCCGTGAGCTTAAGAAGCACCCCATCACCGTCAAGATGAACACCGAGATCAAGGACATCCAATCCCTTGACGCCGACGAGATCATCGTGGCAACGGGTGCGGTTGCAAAGAGAATCCCCGTCAAGGGCGCGGAAACCGCTGTTGAGGCGGTTGATTACCTGCTCGGAAATAAGAGCGTTGGTCAGAATGTTGTGGTGATCGGCGGCGGTCTTACGGGATGTGAGATTGCATACGACCTATATCTGAACGGCAAAAAGCCCGTGATCGTGGAAATGCAGGATGACCTCATCACAACCAAAGGCATCTGCCTTGCAAATACAAGCTATCTCCGTGATTTCTTTAAGACCAACAAAGTTCCCGTATATCTTGAAACCTCGCTTTCCGAGATTGGTAACGGCAGTGTAACCTTGAAGGATAAGGAAGGAAAGACGTTTACGGTTAATACCGATTCCGTGATTCTCTCCGTAGGCTACAACCCCTCCCCCATTGTCTCCAAGGGCAAGCATATTCACGTGATCGGTGATGCCGATAAAGTCGGCAATCTCCGTACCGTTATTTGGGGTGCTTGGAACATCTGTATGAAACTGTAATAATTGGATAGGAGAAATAAAAATGATACTTACGAAAGAACAGCAGGCGATCCTTGACGGTGCAAAAGGTGAAACGCTTGCAAAGGTAATGAAAACGCTCGTCATGTACGGCGATGCGTTTGAGGCGGAAAAGCTTGTGCCGATCACCTCGAAATACAATCACCTTGTAACCTCCTTCGGTCTCAAGGTGATGTCGCCCGTGTACGATCTGATGCAGCAGCTTCTTGATGCAGGCGTATGCTCCGAGCAGAAATTCTCTGTCGATCCCCGTCCCCTTGACAAAAACGTTCCCGCAAACTTCTTGCAGAACCTCGTATTTAATAAATTTATGTACACCAAGCAGGATTTCTATGAGGGTCAGCTCCACAAGCTTGGTCTTATGGATCAGAACGCCTTCACCTGCACCTGCTACATGGACGAGGTCGGCAACAAGCCGAAAAAGGGGGACGTGCTTTCTTGGGCAGAATCGAGTGCGGTCGTTTACGCAAACTCTGTGCTTGGCGCAAGATGTAACCGTAATTCTGGCATTATCGATATCATGGGATCGATCGTCGGCTACGTTCCGTACTTCGGACTTCTCACCGACGAGGGCAGAAAAGCTACTTGGGTCGTAAAGATCAAGACCACCAAGAAGCCCGAAGCACAGCTTCTCGGCTCAGCCATCGGCATGAAGGTCATGGAGGATGTTCCTTACGTCGTAGGACTTGATAGGTGGATCGGCAACGAGCTGAACGATTCCGCTTGCGCATACCTCAAGGATTTCGGTGCGGCAACCGCCTCCAACGGTGCGGTCGGTCTTTATCATATCGCAAACCTCACCCCCGAAGCGGTAGAGCTTGGTGAAAGCCTTATTGCAGAGGGTGCAAAGGAATATATCATTGATGACAGCGAGCTTGAAAGAGTGAAAAACAACTATCCCGTTATCTGGAAGAACCCCGATGCGGCTCCCAAGCTTTGCTTTGTAGGCTGCCCTCACCTTTCTCTTGAACAGCTCAAGACTTGGACTGTTAACATTGAAAACGGGCTGAAAAAGAACGAAAAAAAGAAGGTTACGATCAATACCGTATTTACTGCCTCCCCCGGCGTGCTCGAAGCATTTAACAAGACCGAATATGCGGCAAGACTCAAAGCGACCGGCGTAATTACCTCGTACATCTGTCCTCTTATGTATATGAATAACCCTCTTTGCAAGAAGATGCCCGTTATCACTTCCTCCAACAAGCTCCGTACTTATACGAGCGCAAGATATTATACCGATGAAGAAATACTTACTACTATTACGGGAGGTAAAAACTAATGAAAAAGTTTCAAGGAAGAGTTGTTACTCCCGGTGAAGTTACTGCTGAAGCGGTTGTAACGAAAGAAGGATTTAATACCTTGGCATCGCTTCAAATGGCGTTGCAGTTTGGCGATAAGGAGGTAAAGTGCGGAGATCAGAGCAACAAGGAGCTTTACGGAAAGCCATTGCTCGGCAAGGCTCTTTGCCTGCCGCAGACCATTGGCTCTACCACGGGCGGTCTTGTGCTTTACTGTGCTTGCTCTATGCAGAAGAATCCTGCTTGTATGTTGTTTGCAAATCATATTGACTCACTTGCAGCCGCAGGCGCGGTACTCGCGGACGTTTGGGTTGACGGTGTGACGATGCCCGTTATTGACGGACTCGGCGATGAATTTCTCGGTTATGTAAAGGACGGGATGAAGATTTCTGTCAAAGCGGACGGCGTGGTTGAGGTAGAGTAATTCAAAATACAAATCCGCGGTAATCATGAAACCAGGATTGATATTAGAGGGTGGCGCGATGCGCGGAATGTTCACGGCAGGCGTGATGGATGTTCTGATGGAGAATGGCATAAAATTCGACGGTGCGATCGGTGTATCGGCAGATGCGGCGTTCGGCGTGAATTATGAAACTGGAAATGCAGTCTATCACAAATACGGGGAAAAACTCGCCGAGCTGATAAAAACGATGAAAACGGAAATTGCGGAGATGAAAAAACAAGCGAAAAACGCATAACGCATAAAGGGGCGACCACGAACGGTCGCCCCTCAAAATTTGCAGTGCAGAAGCCAAAGAAAAGATTTCGCAAATTGCAATAGCAAGTTGCAATAGTTTTCAAAATAGTAACAAATCAAGATAGAGTGAAGTTTTAATGCCCTGCGGGGTGACGGAGGGCGAGGCGAG
>JAZOPW010000198.1:0-5104 GCA_045655785.1 Eubacteriales bacterium | reverse complement strand
GCGGCTTTGCAGCGGTGTCCAGTATATGCTGGGTGCAAATGCAGGGCAAAACGGACACGTCTGCCTGCCGCGTGAAAAGCTGGTGGCGGGTGCCGCAAAGCTGTTGGAGGCGTCTCCCGATCGTGTGGAGGCGGCAGTTTCACTTCTAATCAAGGCGCAAAGGATCCGCACGGTCTGCTTTTCGGGCGTGCAGTATCTTTACGATCGGATCCTTTATGAAAATGAAAAATACATCGCGCAAAAGCTGGTGCTGTTGGACAAGGTCTGTCCCGCAATGGACACCGCAAACATTGGCTCCTTCATTCAAAAGGAGGAGCGGGACAGCGGCGTGCATTATGCGGCTCTACAGAGACAAGCGATCTTTGACGCCTTGGAAAGCGGCGTGATGCTGTTGACGGGTGGACCCGGTACGGGAAAAACCACCGTCGTGCGAGCTTTGTTACATATTTTTGACAGCATGGGGCTGAATATTGCCCTGTGCGCTCCGACGGGACGCGCTGCAAAGCGTCTGTCGGAATCGACCTCCTGCGAGGCAAAAACCATTCACCGTCTTTTGGAATACGGCGGTGAGGAGGGGAGCGGAGTCCGTTTTCACCGAGACGAAAAGAACCTGTTGGATGAAAATGTGATCATCGTGGACGAGGCGTCGATGGTGGATAATAATCTGATGAGTGCGCTCTTGCGTGCCGTCAAGCCGGGGGCGCGGATGGTAATCATCGGAGACGCCGATCAGCTCCCCTCGGTGGGAGCAGGGAATGTGTTGCGTGATCTGATCGAAAGCAACCGCTTTGCAACGGTGCGTCTGACCGAGATCTTCCGACAGGCAGAGAAGAGCCTGATCGTCACCAACGCACACGCCATCAACCGCGGAGAACTGCCGCGCATGGATGTCAAAAACAATGACTTCTTCTTTTTGCCGCGCAATACCGACCGCGAGATCGCCGCAACCGTGGCAGATCTTTATAAAAACCGCCTGCCGCGTACCTACGGAGACCTTGCCGTCTATGGCACACAGGTCATCTCCCCCTCGCGCAAGGGCGAGACGGGTACGGAAAATCTGAACGTGATTTTGCAAGCCGCGCTCAATCCGCCGTCTGCAGAGAAGCGAGAGCATCGCTTCCGCGAGACCGTCTTCCGTGAGGGAGACCGCGTGATGCAGATCCGCAACAATTACGATCTGGAGTGGGAGCGCGACGACGGAAAGACGGGCATGGGAATCTTCAACGGTGACATCGGTGTGATCGAGCGCATCAATCCGAGTGCCGAAAATTTAGAGATCCGCTTTGACGACCGTCATACCGTTTATGAATTCAATATGTTGGAGGAATTGGAGATGGCGTACGCTGTCACGGTGCATAAAAGCCAAGGCAGTGAGTATCCCATCGTCATCATTCCGCTTGGAAGCGCTCCACCGATGCTACTCTCGCGCAATCTCTTTTACACGGCGGTCACGCGTGCGCAAAGCATGGTGATTCTGGTCGGACGCGAGGAGATCGCGCGGAAAATGGTGGAAAATAATCGGCAGTCCATGCGCTACACGGGACTTTTGCATTGGCTGCAGGGCGGTGACGCATGAGCCGATCCATGATGCTTTTTCAAAGGATCAAGCGGCTGTTCTTTCCGCCGCGTTGTCCCTCATGCGCGACCCTTTCCGATTGGTATGCCCCCAATTGCGACGCGAGCGCACTCTTTTGTCCCGACTGCTTGAACAAATGGCAGGAGGCACGGGACGAAATCTGTGAGGTCTGCCGAAAGAAGGTGTCGGCTTGCGGTTGTGTGACCGAGGAAATGAAAAAGGCAAAATGCGCGTCGTTTCGCAAATTGGTCTATTACCGTCACGCAAGGGCGGATGCTGTGCAGAATCGGTTGATCTTCTTTCTCAAGCGGACGCGCAACAGAGATGCGAATCGCGCAATGGCAGGGCTGCTTCTTCCTGCGCTATCGGAGCTGCAAAGCAGCAGTGGAACCGAAGCCTCCGAGCAATGCCTGACCTTTATTCCGCGTAGCCGCACGGCGCGTGCCGAGTACGGAACCGACCAAGCCGAGGAGCTGGCTCTTGCATTGGCAGAGCTTTCGGGGCTTCCGATGCGACGCCTGATCGTACGCAATCGCGGAAAGAACAAACAGCAGAAAAGCCTGTCACCGCAGGAGCGTCAGAAGAATGCGAAGGAATCCTTCCGACTTTCGGAAAATGCCGAAATATGCGGAAAGACCGTGTTTTTGGTGGATGATATTGTCACCACGGGTGCGAGCATGGCGGCGTGTGCGCGTATGCTGAAACGCGCGGGTGCGAAGCATATTTATGCATTGGCGATCGCATCCGATGACGCAAACCGTGACCGTTACTGAAAATAAAATTCTCGTTTTTTTCGCAAAGTGATTGATTTTTCAAGGTAAATCATGTATAATGAAAGAAATGAGTGCGTATCAAAAGGAAAGGAGAGCGCGAGATGGCAGAGAATCAACAGGCGCAAAAAACACAACCGTCCAAAAGCGCAGGATCAAGAGGGGTTAACCCCAAAAAGCGCGGAAAAAAGAAAAAAAGCGGCTTTCTTTCGCGCTTTCAGAATCTGAAATTCAGCCAGAATATCGGCATTGACCTCGGTACGGCTACGGTGTTGGTCTACGTGCAGGGCAAGGGGATCGTTCTGGAGGAGCCCTCGGTGGTTGCGATCGATACCAACAATGACCGCATCCTTGCCGTCGGACAGAATGCGCAGCAGATGCTGGGGCGTACACCCGGAAACATTTCGGCGGTTCGTCCTTTGCGTGAGGGTGTGATCAGTCAATATGACGTTACGCTGTGCATGATCCAGCATTTTATCCGCTCGGCTTGCAAAAATATGTTTTTTCCACCTCGTGTGATGATCTGTATTCCGTCGGGAATCACAGAGGTCGAGGCGCGTGCCGTCAGAGACGCCGCAAAGGAGGCAGGCGCGCAAAAGGTCTATTTGATCGAGGAGCCTACTGCGGCGGCCATCGGTGCGGGGTTGGATATTTATGCCCCGAACGGAAACATGGTGGTCGATATTGGCGGCGGAACCACCGATATTGCCGTCTTGGCGCTTGGAGGTGTTGTAGTCTCCGAGTCGATCAAGATCGCGGGGGACAAATTTGACGAGGCAATCATTCGCTACGTGCGAAGAAAATACAACGTACAGATCGGTGAGCGCACGGCAGAAGCCATCAAAAAGCACATCGGTGCGGTTTACGACCATCCCGAGGCAAAGGCGGTGGAGGTCAAGGGGCGTTGCCTTTCCCAAGGACTGCCCAAGCTGATCACCATCAGCTCCAAGGAGATGATCGAGGCACTTGCCGAGCCCATTACGGCGATTTTGGATGCGGTCTGCTCGGTGATCGAGCGGACGCCGCCCGAGCTGTTGGGTGATATTTTGAAGAACGGAATCGTGATGACGGGTGGAGGAAGTCTGCTATACGGCTTCGATCAGCTGATCACACGCGTCACGGGCATCAAAACAAGGGTTGCGAATGACGCGGTTTCCTGCGTTGCGATCGGTACGGGAAAGTCGCTTGACCATCTTGATATGTTGCAAGAGGGAACGGTCAATCTGACCAACGATAAAAAGTTCAGACTATAACGGAGTTCACTATGGAATATGTAATCAAAGGGTATCATCCCGAATCGGTTTTTCGTTTTTTTGAGGAGATCAGCGCGATTCCGCGAGGATCTTACAATGAGAGTGCCATTGCCGACTATCTTGTCGAATTTGCAAAGACACGCGGATTGGAATATTACCGCGATCAGCTGAACAACGTGCTGATCAAGGCACCTGCCGCACAGGGATGTGAGGGAAGTCCGACGTTGATGCTTCAGGGACACACCGACATGGTGTGCGAGAAAAACAATGACGTCAAGCACGATTTTCTGTGTGATCCGTTGGAGCTTTATGTGGACGGAGACCTTTTGCGTGCGAGAGGAACCACGCTTGGTGCCGACAATGGCGTTGCCGTAGCGGCAATGCTTGCCCTGCTTGACGGCGAGGTCAAGGAGCATCCTGCATATGAGTGCCTGTTTACTGCCTCGGAGGAGGTGGGGCTTGACGGTGCCACGGGCTTTGATTATACAAGGATCTCGGCGCGTCATATGGTCAACATGGACAGCGAGGGTCTTGGAATCGTGACGGCAGGGTGTGCGGGCGGTACGCGGAGCGATCTGTCGCTGTCCGTGAGAACCGAGCCCTTCTGCGGTACAGCCCTGCGCGTGAACCTGAGCGGCTTGATCGGTGGACATTCGGGCGAGAATATCAATTGCGGCAGAGCCAACGCAAACAAGCTGATGGGACGCATTTTGGCGGCACTTTTGCCGATCTGTGACGTGCGCATCGTTTCGATTGCGGGCGGCTCCAAGGACAATGCGATTCCGCGCGAGTGTGAGGTTGTGCTGGCAGTTCCCGATGCCGATATTGCGATGGAGAAGGTTGAGAGCATTGCTTCCGAGATCGCTTGCGAGCTGGTTGCCGATGACCGCGGCTTTTGCGTGACCTGTGAGAATACCGAGCCCGAGGGCATGATGCTGAGCCGTGACGATACCGCGCGTGTGGTTGCGGTGCTTGCCTGTGTTCCCAACGGCATCATGGAGATGAACCGCGAGGCAAAGGGAATGGTCGAATTTTCGCGCAATCTCGGCGTAGTTCGGTTCGACGGTAAGCAGGTTTCCTTCGTATTTGCGTCGCGCTCGGCAATGGAGAGTCGCTTGGATGCTTCCACGCGTGAGCTTGATATGCTGGCGAAGATCATCGGTGCCGAAACGCGTCACTACAATCGTTATCCCGGTTGGAACTATGCACCTGCATCCGAGGTGCGGGACGCCTATCTCGATGCCTACCGAAGGGTGACAGGCAAGGATGCGGTTGTCAACGTGATCCACGCAGGACTGGAATGCGGCATCATTTATACCAACGTTCCCGGCATGGACGTGATCTCGGTCGGACCCAACATTCACGACCTGCATTCTCCGGATGAATCCCTTGAGCTGTCGTCTATGGAAACCTTCTGGAAGGTGATTGAGCAGCTTATTACCGACTGGGTGAAAAGATAATAGAAGCCATATCACAAGAGAGCCAAATGCAAAATCGCATTTGGT
>JAZOPW010000197.1:0-12998 GCA_045655785.1 Eubacteriales bacterium | reverse complement strand
CGGCTGTATTACGTGTTGACCACGCTTAACGAGATCCAATATGAAAGCTTTCTCGACGTGATCGCCATTTGGGAGGGCGGACTTGCCATCTACGGCGGCATCATCGGCGGCTGTATCGGCATTGTGATCGCCTGTAAGATCAAAAAAATCTCATGGATCAAGCTATTTGATATGGCGGGTCCCGGCGTGATGATCGCACAGGCGTTGGGACGTTGGGGAAACTTTTTCAACGGTGAGGCATTCGGATACCCGATTGGAGACACCACGCGCTTCTATTTCTTCAATACTGAGTACCGCTTGAACAGCGGTGAGGGAACGCTCTTTCATACGCTCCGCATGGGGCTTGGAAACGGTGCCGTGCAGTTTTGCTACCACCCGACCTTCTTTTATGAGAGCGTGTGGAACGTCGTCGGCTTTATTGTGCTGAATCTGTTTTATAAGCATAAAAAATTTGACGGTCAGATCGCGCTGATGTATTTTACGTGGTACGGCTTCGGCAGAATGTTCATCGAGGGCTTCCGCACCGACAGCCTGTATATTCCGAACACCACCCTGCGTATTTCGCAGTGTCTGGGATTCGTCTGCTTTGTTTTGGGACTGCTTCTCCTGATCCTGATTCCCCTGCTCCAAAAAGCAAAGTCGCGTGCAGCTCTTGCAGTAGCAGACGGCGGCTCGGAGATCGCGTCGGAAATCGAAACCGATGTCAAAGCGGATTCCGATCCCGAAGCAAAATCCGCGGAAGATGCCGTTATGATGGAGGAAAACGCTGACACAGCAAACGAGACCGTGTCCTGTGAAGAAGAGCAAACAATTGCGTCGGATGACGCGGATGACGAAGAAAGCGAGGAAGAGGAAAATGGCAAGGCTGATTGACGGAAAAGCCATCTCGGCAGAAATCCGCGCCGAGATCAAGGAGGAGTGTGCCGCATTCCAAGCCGAAAAGGGCTATGCCCCGGGGCTTGCGGTGGTGATCGTGGGAGAGGATCCCGCGTCACAGGTGTACGTTCGCAACAAGGCGCGCGCGTGCGAGGAGGTCGGATTCTATTCCGAGGTTCATCGTCTGCCCACAGAGACCGAGCAGGCAGAATTGAATGCCTTGGTTGACCGCCTTAACAAGGATCCAAAGATCCACGGAATTCTGGTACAGCTTCCGCTCCCCAAGCATCTCGACGAGACCGAGGTGCTGTTGCGCATTGATCCTGCCAAGGACGTGGATGCCTTCCACCCCTACAACGTGGGAAAGATCATGATCGGAGATTACGATTTTCTGCCCTGTACGCCTGCAGGTGTCATGGCACTATTGGAGCGGAGCGGCATTGATCCCGCAGGCAAGAAATGCGTGGTCATCGGACGCTCCAACATCGTGGGAAAGCCGATGGCAATGCTTCTGCTCCACGCCAACGGAACGGTTACGATCTGTCACAGCCGCACACGCGAGCTTGCCGCAGTCTGCCGAGAGGCGGATATTCTGGTGGTTGCCATCGGTCGTGCCGACTTTGTTGGTGCCGACATGGTCAAGCCGGGAGCGGTTGTGATTGACGTAGGCATGAACCGCCGCGCCGACGGAAAGCTGACGGGTGACGTCAATTTTGCAGAGGTTGAGCCGATCGCCTCGGCGATTACGCCCGTACCCGGCGGTGTTGGTCCCATGACCATCACCATGCTGCTCAAAAACACCCTGACAGCGGCAAAGAAGTAAACAAAACACACACGGGGCTACTCGAAAGAGCAACCCCGTGTGTGTTTTTATGTAAGCGATCAACCGTTGATGATCTCGGCAAGACCCTCGAATTTTGCAAGCTCTGTTGCAAGATCCTCAATGTTCTTCAGCGTGACAATGTTGTAACCAACCGATGCCGCCGACTCGGTGTTCACAGGCGTGTCATCCACAAAGACGCACTCCTCGGGCTTTTTGTCATACAGCTTGAGGAAAAGCTCGAAGATGTCGCGTGTGGGCTTCACCACGCCGTGCTTGTAGGATGCGATACCGCCGTCCATATACTTGAAAAACTCATGCGTTGCGGTCATGTATTCGAACGCGTGCGGATTGGTGTTGGAAAGATAATATACACCAATGCCTGCCTCATGCAGCTTTTTGAGCAGCGCGGTGTTCTTTTTGGAGGCACGCAGCATATCGTCGCAGTTATCCATGATGGTATGGATCATTTCGGCGTCAGCAGGATACTTCTTGCAGAGAGCCTCGATGGTTTCCTCACGGCTCATGGTGCCAAGGTCGCCTGCCTTCCATTCCTCACTGTTGAAGCAGATGCGGTTGAAATAATCGATCTCACCCTTGCGGTCAACAAATTGAGAAATGTAAATATCGGGATAAAAGGTAACCAATACGTTACCGATATCAAGCACTACGTTTTTGATCATGTCTTTTTCCTTTGCGTGAGGGACCCTCACACTTCCTTTCATACAAATTTTCAAATAGAATTATATCACGCCTTAATAAAAATGTCAATAGAAAAAGTGAAATTTGGTTATTTAAATTTCGATGGAAAGGAAATATAGCTTCGATATCCGTCACGCATAAGGTGTTCCATTTGTCCTTTTATGGGTTCCGTATCATTTATTTGCCCACTCGCTGCGCAGCTTTTTCAGTATTATCGATTCCTCGGCGCAATAGGGCTCGCCGTTCGGGTAAAGCACGTCATGCTGCCAAATCTCGGAGGGCGGATCCGTGGGCTTATTCCAAAGGTTCGTTTGCGTTTTCCCTACCACCAAGCCCCAGTTCCAGCAGGAGATCTTGTTCTCTGCAAAATAAGGCAGGATTGATTCGAAGGTGTTATTCTCTTGTCGTAAAAGCCATTCGGTCACAAAGATCGGCTTATCATATGCCGCCAAGCGTTCAATATATGCCTTGGTTTGCTCTAACGGTCGATACGAATGGCAGCTGATCACATCAGACAGCTCCAGCATTGCATAATACGTGGAATCAAATTCCTTATTGCGCCAAGGTCCCGAGGTCAGCGGTTGGACAGGCTCACATTCCCTTGCCCATCTGAATACGTTGACCAAAAGCGGCAAGCACAGGTTGCGGCGTGAGGTGGCGCCCGGCTCATTATACAGATCCCACGCAAAAATCCGCTTGTCGTTCCGATGCGCACCGATGATCGCATGGACGTATTCTCTCAAAAGCGATTGCTTTGTGGGATCGTCCGCCACGCGAAATCCGGGAGACGGTGTCCAACGTCCGTTGTGCTTTCCGGGGATCGGTGGCTCCTGCTCTCCGTAAAAAGGATCTCTTCCCTTATCAAACGCGCAGTCATCAAACAGGATCGGCAAAACCGTCAGTCGGTTTTCCGCCGCGATCGAAAGAAAGGCTTCAAAGGTCTCCAAAAAGTCCTCGCGCTCCTTTTCCCACACGATAAACGGCAAAAATACACGGACGCTGTTGTATCCGAATGCGCTTGCCCATGCCAATTCTCGGCGGATCGTTGGCTCGTCAAAGGTGGACTCCTGCCACATTTCGGTCGAGTTTACTGCAGTTGCGGGAAGATAATTACAGCCCACCTGCCACGCGTTTTTTGCGTACCATTCGTTGGCACGCTCGGTGCTCCATACTTCCATCAAATAAAAACCTTCCTTTTCGTGTTTTTTATTTTACGTTTTTATTATAACAAAGCTTCAAAAGAAAAACAATAGGGTGTTCATGCTTTTTCGCTCTCGTTCGGAAACAAAACCATAGACCTCTGTGTCGGGGCGTTGGGCTGATCATCGGTTCTCGCCGTGATAGCTTGCCGTGTGCGAGCGGTGAGAGACAACAATGGGAGTGTCACTGATAAAGCGGACGGCAAAGGGGACGTCCGACGGGATCTGCTGTGGCTTGTTGCCCGACATCCAATTAAAATAGAGTGCATTCCGATCGACATCGGCACCGCTGACGTCGATCCGCTTCAAGCGTGCCGCGCCAACCTCTGCCTTGATAAACAGGATCCGTTCTTTGGGATCCTCAAAAAAGAGATCGATCCAGACTGTAGCGGCTCGGTTTGCGGTATTCAGAAGCGTAAATTGAAAATCCTCGGGACAGGACGTCGAAAGCTCGGAATAGATCCAGGTACAGACACCGCAATTGTCGCGTCCCGACAAATATTGACGCTGCAGCTCATGCTTGGCGTATGCGGGAGCCGTGTAAGGAAGCGTCAGCGTCCGCTGAACCGTTCCCGTAATGATCTCGTCCACGTCCGCACGCGTCATCAGGTAATGTGCGCCCTCCTTGTGGGTGCAAAAATAGGTAAAGGCAGTGTAATCGGATGCGGGCAACAGGCAGACCTTGGGACGAATCAGCTGATAGCCGCGGATCTCTGCCTCTGCCGTTCCGCATTGGAATCCGTGGTGCGGCACCTGCAGGATGTCAGCCTTGAGGTGGGTTCCGTAGCGCTCGGGAATCCTTGCGTCGCTAAAGGATGCGTCGGCCGCCCAAAGGATCACCTGTCCCCCCAGCTCCATGCGGATCACAACCGAGGTGGCATTGATGTTTTGGGAGCAATGGATCGTGTCGTCCATACAGGAAAGGATCTCACAGGCGGCGTCTCCGATGCGGTATCTCTGCCCCGTATGCACCGTATAGACCTCGGCTCCCGAGCAGTCGATCCTTTCCCACATCAGAGGCACGTTGGTGCATCCCGAGTTATCCTCAAATCGCGGATCCTTGTGCGCCAGCTTTGGATAATGTGCAAGGTCATCGGCGTCGGGGAAATTCAGCAGAAAGCGTTCAATCTTCACCCGATCGCCGTAGCGATCCATAAAACCGAGGAAGCAATGAAAATGGTCACTGTGCGGATGCGTCATGACCCACGCGGCAATGATCGGCGTTTGATCGGGAGAGCCTTCCTTTAAGCATTGATAGAGGCGATCCTGATCGGGCTCGAAGTTTCTGCCACCGTCAAAGACGATGAATCTGCCGTCCGACAGACGCACGGCATAGGAAAAGCCGAAGTCCTCCAGCATGATCTGTGTGATCTGAGGCTGTGTCAGCTCGCCACGAAACTCGTCACAGTAAGAAAAATACCGGCAATTCGTCTCGGTGACGAGATTCAACTCTCTCGTTGCCCCATAGTAATTGAGGAATACCCCTTCTCCGCTCTCGCCCTCGAACGCAGCAAAGCGGTGTGTGTCAACGCGGTACTCCTCACGCTTGACGTAACCCGCATCGGTCAATAGCTTGTCATATGCATCAAACCGTGCTTCACTTGCATCGGGGATCAAAAAGACGCAGGAATCGGTATTTTCACGGTTTTCATAAACACACGCTTCGCCAAATTCGGGAATTTTCAACTGCTTCATCAAACACTCCTCCGAATTTGTTTTTATAGCTTTTTTGTTTCTTCGTTTTCTTTCTTGGCTGTCATTATAACACAAATCAAACGGGTTGTCAACAGAGGAACGGCACCGCTTTTTAAAAAAGCAATTTAGCCACAGCAGACCTCGATGTTGCGCTTGAAAAGCAAATCAAGGTGATTGTTTAAATTTTCTGTCAAGAAATCTGATATATGCTTTCCAATCATCACGCGACAGGAAATGCATTCCCTTGCGATAATGATAAAGAACATTGCCGTCCCCGAGAAAATCTCCGGGCTTTGGCATGCTATCATTTGTGACGAGTCCCTTTTGACCGAAAAGCTCCCACGCTTGCGATGCATGAAGCGTGGTCAAAAATTCCGCCTCGGGATCGGCACCGCGGTCCTGTTCTGCCGATCCGACGAGCAAATATCTTGGGGCAATCAACGCAAGAAGAAAGCTTTGGTCATAGGGCTTTTCATCCTCCAAAGCCCCCGTATAACCTTTAAAATTCTCGCAAAACCAATCCCACGAGCCGACTCTTAAAAAGTCCGTAACGCGCTCTCCGTTTCCATGCTTGGACGATGCCGCGCCCCCGTATCCCGAATTGTTTGAAATGACAGCGGCAAATCTTTCATCCTGTGCCGCGCACCAAAGTGCGGTTTTTCCAAGCCTGGAATGCCCAATCACCGCAACCCTTTTGGTGTCAAGATCTTGTCTCTGCGCGATCAAATAATCAAGAACTCTGCTCGCACCCCAAGCCCACATACCGATTTTTCCCCATTCATCAGTTGCGCGGTTTTGAGTCATTTGAAAATGGGATGCAATCCCATCTGAAAAATCGCCATGCAGATTGTCATTTACCATGTCACGGTAATCTACAACTACCAAAGCATACCCGGAATCTATGATTTCCTCAACGGGTATATACATATGCGGTGCTAACCCAAACCCAATATGTAGCAGAATCGGGGAATGATCGCACGCAACCGGGGTGAATATTTGTATGGGGAAGCGTCCCTCTCCATACACTGTTTCGTAGATGAGCTCCATGAGCTCCTCCGTACATTTTCCGGCGCAGTGATATCTGCCTTGCTTTTTCAAAACGCCCTTGACGGTCACCGCAACGTCGGGAGTCCGTCCATATGAATATTTTTCCAGCAGCTCTCGCATTTCTCTGCGCCTTGCCTGCCAATTATCGTACGTAACGGCAGTACCGTCCGCCATCTTCATGATTGGAAGATAGTTACGTTTAGAAAGAATATCTTTTTGCATTGTTGCACGCACCGTCCTTTTGGATTTGTTTTATTATAGCACACCTCACTTAGGATGTCAATACTTTTGAAGTTGAAGGCTCCCAAAAAGCTGCCGCCTGCATTTCCGATGCATGGTGCGCATATATTAGGATAAAAAGGTCTTAACTGGGGGTACGTATGTCAAAAAAAACCATACGCATCATAGCCGTGCTTTCTGTACCGGCATTGCTTTTGGCAACACTGACGTCCTGTCTCGGAAAGGATCAGATCAAGGCAATCGATCTGATTGATGCCCTGTGCCAAGCCGAAAAGCCCTTGCCTGCAGGACAGATCTACAGCCGCACGGAGGACAGCCGCGCCGACGGTCTGCTCTCGGATGAGCTGCTTGCCGTGACCTACGGAAAGGGGTCACTTCCTCCCGCATTTGACGCTGTGCGTGACGCCGCCTGCTTTCTTTCCTACACAAGCCCCTGTGAATTTGCCGTGTTCCTTTGCAGGAGCCGCGATGCCGCGCAGGAGCTTTCGAAGGTCTGTCTGCGTCGCTTGGACAGTCTGCGGATCCGTTACGCAGAGGACAGCTTCTTCTCAACAGAGACCGCCGCTCCGTATTTGGAGAATGCGCAGGTCTGGGTGCGCGGCAATTGGGTGATCCTGTGCATTTCCTCTGACCCCAATTCTTCGTTTCGGGCTTGTAAAAAGTTTGTATAAATTAAAAAGATTCTAAATCTAATTCTAATAATAGATTAAAAACAACACCCCCACACGGATGTGTGGGGGCATTTTGTTTTGATTCAATGATAGAGTCAAGCTTATGATGCTTGATTCAAAGCCTCGAACAGTGCTGCCACCTGCTCGTTGATCTGCTCTCTCGATTGATCAAGAACCATGTTCAACATGTTTCCCGAGCGCAAGGGATTTACCCACAGTAGGTTCACAGGATTACCGATTGTAGATGCGTAAACATCCTCAAACTCCCATGTCAAGCTTTCAAGATGCAGCTTGATAACGGCAACTGCGCGCTCGTCCTCGATATGCTCGATGTCCATGACCGAATCGCGATAGTAAGGCATCACCGTCTCATAGCTGATCGCGTTCATGGCTTCCAAAACTTCCGCCGCGCGCTTCGCGTCTACCGTTTTGGAAACGGCAAATGCATTATGTGTGGCACCGACAGCGGTGTGGTAGCCCTCCTGCTCTGCGTCCAGCTTCGGCATCGGAAGAATTCCGTAGGTAAAGCTCTCTGCGAGCAGTGCGGAACGGACACTCGAGGCACGGTAGAGATTATCCACCAAGAACAGTGATTTGTTCTCGGAAAATGCGGTATAGGCATCAGCCGGAGTGGTGTATGCATAAGAGCCTGTATTGCTCCAAAGCTTATTCACCGTCTCAAAGGCTTCGTTGAGCCGATCGGTATCCGATGTTACCCGATACAATCCGAGTTCCTCGTTATAGGTAAGAAGTGACAGATCAAATCCGCGCAGGAAGCCGGGGGCGGCTTTTGTTGTGGTTGCAGAGGTCAAGCCAAAGAGATCGCCTGCATTCGCGGCTCCGTCATTGTTCATATCCTCATAGAGCATCGTGCTGTATTCATACAGCATCTCAACGGTCCACTCACCGTTCAAAACCATCTCAAAAGGATCAAACTCAAGCTGATCTGCCAGCAGCATGTTAACAAAGATCACGGAAGACATATCGTATGCCGTGATATTGGCACTGCCGAGTGCAGTGTACTGCTTTCCGTTTACGGTAGCCGCCTGATGATAGGAAGCATTCCACCATGCCTCATTCATCTGCATCGTGCCAAAGTCTTCTCCGTTGAGGTCCTGATAAACACCCCTTGCGGCAAGCGCTGCGTGGTCGGTGGCTGTACCGGCTACGATGTCAACCGGGGTACCCGCGAAATAGGAATTTTGCACATGCGCAATAAACTGATTTCCTGCGGTCTGTGTCTCAAAGTTCAGCACGCAATTCAGCTTTTCCTCAAGCATTGCGTTACGCTCATATGCCGCCATCGAAATCACGTCTCCGCTCTCAACGGTGTCAACGAACATACCGCGATTGGTAGTAAGAAGATTGGTGATCAGGATCCTGATCTCGTCGGGGTAAGCAGCGCCGGTATTCCCGGAGTCCCCACCCTCGATGGGAGGATCGACCTCTGTCCCTGTGTCATCACCGGTCGTTTCGTCCCCACCCTCGATGGGATCGTCCTTACCGTCGGATCCGGAGCCTTCTCCCTCGGTGGTATCCTCCCCGTCCTCGGGCTTGTTTTCACCGCCCTCAGTGGTGTCGTCTCCTCCCTCGGGCTTGTTTTCACCGCCTTCGGTGGTGTCATCTCCTCCCTCGGAGTCCGAGCCTCCGCCCGTGGGGCGGAAGGACTCGGTTCCCATTTCAACACCGCCGTACATCCAGATTCGCTCATAGGTGCGCGTGTTGTTGGTAAAGTCGTAAGTATAGGTTGTGATCCAGATGTCATAAGAATCGCCGCTCTGGTTTTGATGCTCGTGATAGTACTCGGAAACGTAGTATCCGCCGTCCTCACCCTTGAAGTAGGTGTACTCGTTGTAGTCGGATTCGCAGAGTTGATACGTATACTCTTCGATCTCCTTGACAGGATTTCCGTCAGCATCGGTGATCATCGTTTTGCGATACGTATTGTCAACATATCCGCAAACCGTACAAACGTAGTCGAATCCCGTTACCGTTACGGTGTTACCGTCGGCATCGACCGTGACCTCGGGCTCGATCTCCACTTTTTGGCTCGCATGATTATTAGAGCGGCGGGATGCCGTCCTTTCATATGCAAAGGTCTCACCGTCCTCCGACAAACCGAACGAATAAACGGTATATTGGATATAAACGCAGGGGTTATCGGTCTTTTCATAATAGGACTTGGTCTGATAAACGTATCCGCACTTGCTGCAGGTAAAGCGGTTGGTCTCGCAGTACATACCGTAAGCATCCTGATAGGAGTCGATCTGCTCCTGGCTGAAGGAGCAATAATCTCCGCCATTGCTCGACATGCCATCCTGCGTCACGGTGCCGCAAACGGTACAGGTATTAAAGTTGAATCTGAACGTAGGATCGCAATCGCCTACCTGATAGGAAGAGTAAGCGTAGTGATGTCCTTCGTATCCCTCTTCGGTATAGGTATCGCCGCAATTGACACAAGCATATGCCTTGACCCACTTTTCGTTACAGGGATCGTCGGGGGTTACGCAAGCATCCTTGTCAAGCGCGTACAGGTGAGGATCCAACGTAATGGCAAAGTCATACTCGCCGTCCGTCTCCAGCGGAATGAAGCGCAGGCGGATCATATACTCGCAAGCATTCAGACCGAGCTTCTTTGCTGCATCGGTAACCTCGGCGGCATTGATGCGAATGATCGACTTACCGTCGTCGTTCACACCAAGCTCCAAAAATTCCTCGGTGCCGTCCGCAAAGACGATCGATACCATAAAGGAGTATTGGTCGCCCCAACCGTTTCTGTAGCCCACAACGTATTCGGTTGCGTTTCCAAGCTCCAGTGTCAGGTCTTCCAGCAGTACAAAGCCGTCGTTACCTGTGAAGTTCTCAAGTCCGCAACGCCGGCAGACATACAGCTTCTTCTTCGGATGATACTGATAATCGTGACCGAACTCGGAGCTTTCGTTCTCACTGTAATCATCACAGCTCGAGCAGATCCATTTGACGATACCGTCCTGTGTACAGGTGGGCTCTACGATCCATTCCTGAATCGAATGCTCATGGTTGACAAAGGGTTGCTCGTAGCCTTCGGGATTGTCTTTGCTCTGGTACAATACCGTACCGGTACACAGACTATCCTGATCATAGGTGTAGGTCTCCTTATTCCAGTTCGTCTCGGTACCGTTGACATCATATTCGCGGTACTCGCGATACTTCGTGACGTATCGGGTATATCCCTTGACAGTCTGTACCACGTGACGCAGCTCATAAGTGGAGCTTCTGACGGGATTGCTTGCCGTCGACGTATGGTAGTGTTTGTTTTCGTATTCCGAAATTGAAACGCCATTTTCATCGACGTAGTTGGTCACAATGGTTTCGTACGATTTTGCGCCGCAGGTATTACAAGCCTCGCCGTAATGCTCGATCTGATTCTTATTCTCGTCTGTGGTCGATTCATAGAAGTATTCCATGTTATGATAGGTAGAGCCCGTCTCATAATCATAGGAAATCTCGTCCGTCCAGGTCTGGGTTGCGGGATCAAAGCCGAGCAGGATCTTGCGGTGACGAATGCCCATGCAGTTCTCACTGGTGGTCCAGTTCATCAGAACGTACTTGAAGCCGCAATTGACCTCGGGACAACCGTAAACCGCGAAGGAGTGGAACTTTTCGTTCTCATCGGTGAACGAATACCATTCGTCCTCGTCGTGTGTGAAGTCACATTCTGCCGAAACAGTGATGTCCTTCCATGCGCCGCAAGGACAGCTAAACACCTCGACGTAACCGCCGCAAGCATTGCCGTACTCGGTCAGATCGAATCGCTCTGCGGGAGTACCGTTGCGATTGATCACGTGGTTTGCCTTATGATACTCACCGCGGGAGATCTCGGTGCCGCATGCACGGCAGATCTGTACAGAATAGAGACCGTCAAGACAGGTCACACTGCCCTCGCGCAGGATATAGGAGGTATAAATTGACGAATGCTCACCGCGTTGGTCTGCCCACTGCTCACC
Source organism: Eubacteriales bacterium (assembly GCA_045655785.1). GTDB lineage: Bacteria > Bacillota > Clostridia > Oscillospirales > CAG-272 > UMGS1865. The sequence goes on along the minus strand of JAZOPW010000197.1, from coordinate 1,762 downwards.
GTCTGCCGTGGAGTAGATAACGTTTGCAATACAGTAGTTACCGTCCTTGTATGTGTAAGCATAGCGATCAAAGCCGTAGCAGACGCCCGATGCGTCAAAGTGTTCGGTCAGCTCCTCGGCAATCACGGTAGCTTGAGTGCCGTCTGCCTTGGTGTAAACGATCCATTTTTGTGTAAAGACATTGTCCTTTCGGAAGCCGTCCTCCGCACCGGAATCGGGCATCAGCCGCTCGGTGCTCTGGAAGATCAGATTGCCGTCAGCATCATACTTTCGGATCACGATCGCCTTGCGCTCGATCGCTTTACAACGGTCACAGACATTCTCGACCGTAAAGGTGATCACCTTCAGGGTCACGTCACCCTCGGTCTCGCTGCTCTCGGTCTCATTGCCGTAAACAGGAGTTCCCGAGTGGGAAATACCACAATTGACATCGATCGACTCGGAGGCTATCCAATTGCCGCCTTCCTTATCCAAACCGAAGCGATAGGTAACATGCGCGATGCGCTCGCAGGTCTCGCTGTATTCGTTCCAGGAATCCTCACTGTAGATAAATCCGCAGTTCTGGCAGGTAAAGACGCAGATGTTATGCGAAATATTGTTGGAATCGATCTCTTCGTGTCCTTCACCCGAGAATGCACAGCCCTTGCCGTCGGCACTGGTCCAAAGGGACTTATTTTCACCGCATGCACAGGAATTGATGTGGAAACGTGTGCCGCAGGTCATGCCGTACTCGGAGAAATCAAGCTCCTTGGTGAAGGTCATATGCTCGTAAACCGTATCCGTAGAAAGCTCCTTGCCGCAATCCTGGCAGATCCATCTGAGCAATACGCCATCCCGACAGGTGGTCGCACCCTCGATCAGCTCGCCCACTGCCATCTGATTATCGTGAGAGGACTTCTCAAAGGTGTCTTCCTTGCCGTTGGAATCGGTATATGTGACGGTGTAGGTACAGAAGCTGCCGTCCGCATAGGTGTAAACGCTTTGAGAGGTAAACGTGACGTTCTTCTCGCTGTCATACTGCGTGGTCGCTTCCTTTGCGATCTTTACAACCGTATCGCCGTTGAGCTTTTCAAAGATCACGTAATCGGTAACTACCTCGCGTGCCACATAGGATTCACCGTTTGCGTTGACCTCGAAGACCGTTTCGATCATTTTCAGCGTATTGCCGTTCTCGTCCTGCATTCTCTCGGTTCGTCTGTGGTTGGAAACAGTTCCGCAATTTCCGCAGACATGGCGGTACTCGGACACATGGACGTTGTACGTCACACCGTCGATCGTTTTCTGCTCGCTATAGTTCGCAAGCTCCTCATAACGGTTTGCATGAGAGCTGCCGGAGGTGTTCTTTGTCACGATTTCCAAACCGGTCGCACCGTTCTGAATACCGAAGGCAAGCTTCTTATATTGGGTTCTGGTACAATTTACATTCTCGCTCCAGGATTCGCTTGTATAAACGAATCCGCACTTGACACAGGTGTGCGTTTCAATTGTACGGCGACCCGTCTCTGTCTTAATGCTTTCCTTAGTCGATTCGAATTCACAGTTGTGACTGATGCCGTAAAGGGTAACGTAGTCACAGTATTCACAGCTTCCGATGCTGACATCCGCGCCGCAAACACTGCCGTACTCTCTCAGATCAATGGTCTCACTTGTCACATTATGGTCGTAAACCGTTTCATTGACAACGGTTTCACCGCATCCGAGACAAACGCTGACAACCGATACACCGAACTGACAGGAATGCGTTTCGGTAAGGAATTTCACC
>JAZOPW010000196.1:0-2029 GCA_045655785.1 Eubacteriales bacterium | reverse complement strand
TATTTTTCAAAAAACAAACACAAACAAAGTTTCACACCGGATTTACCGATACACCACCTCCCGCAAAATAATCTCCTCAGCACACGTTTTCAGATTGTTCATTTCCTGAATCCAACGCATTTGATCGGCTGCCTTCAGTTCCTCATTGATTCCGTTTTTCTTGGCGTGCTCGACAATGACAGAGTTCAACAATTCCTTAGCCTGCACATCAATCCCGTGAAGATATTCATTGAGTTTTCCTTGCATCAATAAAGTTCCATAAGTTCCTCGACGATGCTTTTTGAGATATTCAAGATGCAGTTTCCCATACTTTCCGATACTATAATTGGTCTGTTCGGGGAGTTCCAAATCGGGATATAAATAATCCCCCATTTGTTTGTAACGCAGTTCCATAATGCATTCCTTTCACTATAATTTTTTTAGATTTTCTCGCAGTTGAGAATTGCTTTTCTTGCTCCTTTCCCATAACTGCCGTCTATTCACCACAAATGAGCCGTCACAGCTATGTTTTATTCGGCTTCGTGAGACGTACTCACTTTACCCTTTATAGAATACATCATGTGGTCAGATCCGAGCAGGATGCGTACAGCAGAATGAAGAACAAAATCATTCCCTGCACCGCCACCATGGAGCATCCGAAACGGAGATACAGTGCAAGTGAGAAAACGCCCGTGAGGATCATTTGCAACGGAGGATGGGTCTGAAAGTCTTGCTTTTGCATGATGTGTGTCATGAGCAAGCAGACCAGCATGGACACACCGATAAAAAGTAGCGATAACAGCACCGATACAACCACCGAAATGGGAATTTGATCGGTCGCTGATATAGGATAAAGAATTGGCATTACCGGATACAATCCTTTCTGTAAATTTGGGGGAGGACAGCATATGCCGTCCTCCCGACTTTGAGATCAAGCGCCAGTGTAAGAGAACATCTGTCCGATCTTGGTGGTCAGAGTGGGAATAACCGTGGTGTTGAACAGCGTGTAAAGACCTGCCAGCAGAACGCCGCCGATGACCACACCGATGATGATCTTCACTGCTGTGTCGATATAACCCTCGGCGCGCTTTTCTGCAATGACGGTCTGCACGGTGGTAACGGACTTCTGGAACTTGGATTTGATTTTGTTGATGAAGTTTTTCATGATTGTTTACTCCTTTGTTATTTGTTTTTTTGATTTTGAGTGTGTTTATTTGTTAGCCCAACGGAATAAGGTCAGACCAGCCACCGGTCTGCCACGTAAGTCCCGTACTCGTCAAGGTGTAATAAGTGGAGCCGCCCGAACAATAGCGGATTACAAACTTTTCTCCCGAAAAAGAACCCGACGTTGAGGGAAGTGCATCCGAGGTGCCGTAATAGAAATGCGTAATTCCACCTCTTGCCGTAAAGTTAGCTCTTTCAGACCATGTGATACCGCCGTCTGTGGAAGCGAGAATATAATACTTCGTTCCCTCTTTCATGAGTGAAATCTCAATGGGATTGCTCTCGGAATTGTTGCTCATAACACCGTAAACGGTAGCTGCTTCTCCGTATGAGGGAACCTCCGAATTGCTCCAATGCTTTCCATCGTAGGAATAGCGCAAATAATACTGCCCGCTGTCCTCGTCGTAGGCGCGTTCCACACGAAGCTCCTGCGTGTAGTCCATCATACCGACGATCTCGGTATCCAGCTGATCGACCACGCCGCCGTCTCCTGCGAACAGCAGATACAACCCGCCGAGAATCAAAGCACCGATCACAACACCGATGATGATCTTCAGTGCCGTATCAATGTGTCCCTCACCGGATTTGTTCGTCAAATACTTTCGCATTGTCTGCCCTCCCCGCATCAGGTGCCGCTGTAGGTGAACATTTCGGTGATCTTGCTCGACAGCGTGGGCATAACGGTGGCGTTGAACAGCGTATACAACCCGGCAAGCAGAACGCCACCGATAACCACACCGATGATGATCTTGACTGCCGTGTCGATATAGCCCTCACCGAGCTGGTTCTCCACCGCTACCTTGGCGCACTCCACGCGAGCCTTGAC
>JAZOPW010000195.1:0-8469 GCA_045655785.1 Eubacteriales bacterium | reverse complement strand
CATAAGAATATATTAAGTTGGCACAGTGTGTCAAGGAGGAATAGACAAGAATGGCAAGTTTATCATTCAAACACATTTATAAGAAGTATCCCGGCGGCGTTACCGCTGTATCCGACTTCAACCTTGAAGTTAAGGACAAGGAGTTTTTGGTATTGGTAGGTCCCTCCGGATGCGGTAAGTCTACCACCCTTCGTATGATCGCAGGCTTGGAGGAAATCTCTGAGGGCGAGCTGTTCATCGGCGACCGTTTGGTTAACGATGTAGCACCGAAGGACCGTAAGATCGCGATGGTGTTCCAGAACTACGCTCTGTATCCTCATATGTCCGTGTTTGAGAACATGGCATTCGGCTTGAAGCTGAGCAAGGTTCCGAAGGAAACCATTAAGAAAAAGGTTGAGGACGCAGCTCGCGTGCTCGACATCACCCACCTGCTTGACCGTAAGCCGCAGGCTTTGTCGGGTGGTCAGAAGCAGCGTGTGGCTCTCGGACGTGCAATCGTTCGTGATCCTCAGGTATTCTTGCTTGACGAGCCTCTTTCTAACTTGGACGCAAAGCTTCGTGCAGCGATGAGAACCGAGCTTACAAAGCTTCACAACCGTGTACAGACAACCTTTGTATATGTAACCCCCGACCAGGTCGAGGCTATGACCATGGCAACAAGAATCGTTGTTATGAAGGACGGTTTGATCCAGCAGGTTGACTCTCCTCAGAAGCTGTATGACGAGCCCGTAAACATCTTCGTTGCAGGCTTTATCGGAACTCCTCAGATGAACTTCCTCAACGGTACTCTGGAGAAGAGAAACGACGGCGTATACTTCATATATGAGGGCAACGCACTCAAGCTTCCCAAGGATAAGGCAGAGAATCCCGCACTTGCTGAATACATTGGCAAGGAAGTTGTTGCAGGCTTGCGTCCTGAGTGTATCTTTGACGATGAGCGTAACATCGCAAACTGCGTAGATGCAACTCTGAAGACAAACGTCGAAGTAACCGAGCTGATGGGTGCTGAGATTTATCTCTACCTCAACGTTGGCGAAGAGGGCAAGCTGATTGCACGCGTATCCTCCAGATCCACCACTCGCGCAGGTGACACCATCAATATCGGCTTTGATATGACCAGACTGCATATCTTCGATAAGGACACCGAGCGTTGCATCCTGCACTAATTTGCATTGAAATACTTTTCGGAAGGAAGCTTTTAAAAGTTTCCTTCCTTTTTTATGTGAAATACTTTACAAATTGTTTTTTTTGTGGTACAATAAATGCAGTTTGAAAAAATGCGGAAGGAGGGAACGTAATGAACCGCAATGAGCTTTATTACAGAAAAACGGTCGGGGCGATCGGTGCTACCATGCTTTTGTTTTTGTTGCTAATCAATCTTGTTGCGATCATTTATGAAATTCTTCCGGACATTTTGGCAATATTTCTTCCGACTTTCTCGGTTGTGATTGCTTGTCAGACCGTGTATGCGGCAGGGTATTTGCTTGCCTTTATGCTCCCCGTATTGCTCCTGAAGGGGCTGATCGGGAAGGCAGGGTACGTATATCAACCCATGCAGTCGTCTCTCGTTTTGACTCCTTGGATCTTTTTGATGATCCCCGCTACCGTGACCGTGATTTTTTCTGCAGCTTATCTCAATACGGCAATGGTTGATATTTTTAATTACTCGGATTTTCTTTGGGATATGTTGGAGGTAACAGATGAGCCCCTTCCTGTTTACAGATGGGTGCTTGAATTTATCGTGATGTGCGTGGTTCCGGGATTTTGCGAGGAGTTTCTGTTCCGCGGTGCCATCCAAACCAATTTGCGCCCCTTTGGCAGGGTCAATGCCGTCATGATTTCGTCACTCCTGTTTGCCCTGATGCATCAGAATGCGGGGCAGATCCTGTATGCTTTTGTTGCGGGCATCTTCTTAGGGGTCATTTATGAAAAGACCCAATCTATTTGGTTTACAACAATTTTACACGTTTTCAATAACTTTATTTCTGTCTTTGAGAGCATGATCGCGAATAAGGTTCAAACGATGTTTGAATCGGATCTCTATCAGCTTCTGTTTGAGGCGATCCTGTTGGCACTGGGAGTCCTTTCTCTTGTAGTTCTGATCATGAAGCACGGGTCCGGAAAGCCCGATCTTCATGGAGGTGTTTTTGGAAAGCAAATTCAAGCCGCCGAAGGGTATGCCGCATGTCCGATTGCACCGCGCCGTGCCGTCAAACTCTTTTTAACTCCTACAATGGTCATTTTTCTTGTGATGTGTACATTGCAGATCTTTTTCCTGGTTCTGCTGTCTTTGGGGTACGGTCTTTATGAGCTTTGATGAGTCTATGATGAGGATTGCCCTGGAGGAAGCACGGGAGGCGGCAAAAGCGGGAGAGATTCCCGTCGGTGCCGTTGTCGTAAAGGATGGACAGATCCTTTCCTGTGCGCACAATTTGTGTGAATCTGACGGCTGTGCAACCGCACACGCCGAAATTTTGGCGATTGAAGAGGCTTGCCGAAAAATCGGACATTGGCGGCTTTCCAATTGTACGCTCTACGTTTCCTTGGAGCCCTGTCCGATGTGTGCGGGAGCTGCGATCAATGCACGGATTCCGCGCGTTGTCTATGCCGCAAAGGATCCGCGAATGGGAGCCTGCGGAAGTCTGCTCGATCTTTCGGCATATCCGCTTGAGATCAGACCTCAATATGAAAGCGGTATTTTGGAGGAGGAGTCACGCGCCCTGTTGCGAGATTTCTTTGCCGCACGCCGAAAAAAGTAACATTTTCTATTTACAAAATCCATAAAATCGGATATAATGAAAGCATCCGATATGCAGAAAGGTTTTATTCTATGTCTAAAGTCATGATCCCGAAGGGCTACCGTTCCTTTCTTTCCTTGCGTCAGACCGAATGCGCGATCAAAAAGGTAAAGGATTTCTTTGAAAGAGATCTTTCGATCCAATTGAACCTGACCCGTGTTTCCGCGCCCCTGTTTGTAGACACCAAAAGCGGCTTGAATGATGACCTCAACGGTGTGGAGCGCGCGGTGCGCTTTGATCTTCTTTCGGGGGATGAGGTGGAGATCGTTCACTCGCTTGCAAAATGGAAGCGTTTTGCGCTCAAAAAGTACGGTTTTGAGGTTGGCGAGGGGCTTTACACCGATATGAACGCGATCCGTCGCGACGAGGAGACCGACAATATTCACTCGGTTTTCGTCGATCAGTGGGACTGGGAAAAGATCATTACCCAAAGCAGCCGAACAAGAGAGACGCTGCACAAGATTGTCAACTGCATTTATGACACGCTCCATCACACCGAAAACTACATCGTAAACGAATATTCCTTTATCGGAAAGCTGCTTCCCGAAAAGATCACCTTCATTACCTCGCAGGAATTGGAGGATCGTTGGCCCGAGAAGACCGCCAAGGAACGTGAGTATGCCGCCGCAAAGGAATACGGAGCGATCTTTTTGGAGCAGATCGGCGGAAAGCTGCAAAGCGGTAAGATCCATGACGGAAGAGCACCTGACTATGACGATTGGTCATTGAACGGCGATATCATTGTGTATTATCCGATTCTGGACATTGCGCTTGAGCTGTCCTCCATGGGAATCCGTGTGGACGAAGAGACCCTGCGCCGTCAGCTTGCAGAGCGTGGGTGTACCGAACGTGAGAAGCTTCCGTTCCATCAAGCACTTCTGAACGGTGAACTGCCTTATACGGTTGGCGGAGGAATCGGACAATCCCGTATGTGTATGTTCTTTTTGCGCAAGGCACATATCGGAGAGGTGCAATCCTCGCATTGGCCCCTGCAGGATCTGAAGATCTGTGAGGAAAATGGCATTCATTTGCTTTAAGCTCTTTGGAAAGCGGAATCGGAATATCCCCGGTTTCGCTTTTCTTGTACCTAAACTATCGAAAGGATGAAGATCCATGCAAAAAGCAAACAAAATTTTGATATGGATATTGTTATCGGCACTTTTGTGCGGACTGTTCGCATCCTGTAAACAGGAACCGCCCCCTCAAACCGAGATCTCATTCAAGGATCTGACGTGGGCTGTCGGAGCGCCGCTTCCTAAGCCGCAGGATTTTGTGGTGGGCTTACCCGACGGTTGGAATGCACGGTTTGCAGAGGACTATCGCTTTACGGAGCTGGGAAGCCACACGCTGACCCTGATCCTGACCGATGCAAAAGGGCGTGAGACCTCACACAAGGTCGGTTTTACGTTGGTGCTTGATAAGGAACCGCCCATTATCACGGGGGTAAAGGATCTTTCGGCTTATATCGGGGACGGAATTTCTTACCGTTCGGGTGTGACGGTGTCGGATAACTGTGAGGGAAGCGTCACGCTTACGGTGGACTCTTCGGCGGTGAATCAGACGCAGGAGGGCGTCTATCCCGTGATTTATACGGCAACCGATGCGGCAGGAAACGTCACCACCGTTAAGGTCAATATCTATATTTATCGGGAGCAGATCACCGAGGAGATGCTCAACGGCGTGCTTGATCGCATCATTGCCGAACAGATTCCTCAAAATGCAAGCGCGGAGACAAAAGCGCGTGCGGTTTACGAGTATGTTTTTTATTCCATTGCTTATGACGATTCCTCCGATAAAAGCGATTGGGTGCGCGCGGCATATGAGGGCTTGCGCACGGGGAAGGGAGATTGCTTTACCTATTTTGCGATTTCCAAGGCGTTTTTCAAGCGTCTCGGAATAGACAGCATGGATATCAAGCGTACCGAGGGGATCGTGGACGAGCGTCACTATTGGAATTTGGTCAATATTGGGAGCAAGGATGCTCCAAGATGGTATCATTTTGATGCCTGCCGTCTCAGCGGAGTGCAGCACAGCGGTTGTCTTTTGACCGAGAAGCAGATCGATGCCTATACCAAGCAACGTGCATACGAAAACGGTGTCACAGGCTATTTTTACGTTTATGACCGTACGGGTTATCCAACGACCGACTCCACCATCATTACACCCACGCCGACACTGGAGCCCTATTATTGAACCGAAAGGACAAAAATCATGCAAACAAATATTTTGGAATATCTGGAGCAAACGGCACCGAGATTGCCCGATAAGATCGCGTATTCCAACGGAACATATGACATGACCTTTTCCGTGCTGTGGCAGACTGCGAAGCAGATTGGCACGGCTCTTCTGCAAAAAAATTACCGTCGGGAGGGCATCGCCATCCTGATGACAAAGCATCCGTGCGAGGTCGCAGCTTTTTACGGATGCGTCTATGCGGGATGTTTTTATGTGCCGCTTGACCCCGATATGCCCCATAACCGTATGGAAACGATTCTGCAAACGGTTGGCGCGAGAGCGATCATTGTGGACGAAAAGGGCGAAAAGCTATTCTCAAAGCTACGTTTTGACGGTGAGGTATTACCGTATGCGACACTTTGCGAGACGGAGGAGGATCCCATTCTGTTGCAAGCCGTCCGTGATGCCCAGATCGATACCGATCCCATCTACATTGTGTTTACTTCGGGCTCTACAGGTGTACCCAAGGGGGTTGTTGCCTGTCACCGCTCGGTCATCGATTATGTAGAGACCCTTTGCGACGCGCTCGGATTTTCGGAGGAGACGGTTTTTGCCAATCAGACACCGCTCTTCTTTGATGCTCCCTTGAAGGAGCTGATGCCTGTCATCAAATTTGGTGCAACGGCATATCTGATCCCGAAGCAGCTGTTTATGTTTCCGATGAAGCTCTGTGATTTTCTGAATGAACACAGGATCAATACGGTTTGTTGGGTGGTTTCCGCGCTGACGATGATCTCGTCACTTGGCGTTCTGGAGAAAAATCCGCCCAAATATTTGCATACGGTCGCGTTTGGAAGTGAGGTCTTTCCGATCCGTCAGTATGAGCTGTGGCGCCAAGCCTTGCCGAATGCGGTCTTTTACAATCTTTACGGACCCACCGAGGCAACGGGAATGTCCTGCTATTGGCGTGCGGAGCGCGAGCTGGAGCAAAACGAGCCGATTCCAATCGGAAGACCCTTCCGCAACACCGATCTGATACTGATTACGGAAAAGGGAACCTTGGCGTCCGACGGTGAAGTCGGGGAAATCTACTTGCGCGGCACCTGTGTGACGCTTGGGTATTACCGCAATCCCGAAAAAACAGCCGAGGCATTCGTTCAGAATCCCTTGCAATCGGCATATCCCGAAACCGTTTACCGTACAGGCGATCTTGCTTATCGCAACGCATACGGGGAGTTGGTGTTTGTCAGCCGAAAGGATGCACAAATCAAGCATATGGGACATCGGATCGAGCTTGGCGAGATCGAGGCGGCGGCGACCAGATCTGAGGCGGTTTTGCTTGCCTGCTGTGTATATGATAACGAAAATAAGCGAATTCTATTATATTATACGGGCAGTCTTTCCGCCGAGGAGCTGCTGACATTCTTGAAGGGCTATCTGCCGCGGTATATGCTCCCCGCTGTTTGTGAGCGGCTGGAGCGCATGCCCATGACCCTGAACGGAAAGCTTGACCGAAAATCATTGGCGGCAAGATCCGCAAACGCATAAATAAAAAAGAAACGAATGGCATATCTATGATCGTTGAAGCATTACCGCAGGTCGAGTTGCTTACATTTTCTTCTTCCACACAGCTCGGCATTGAAAAATTGAAATCTTATTATCGGAATTGTAATTACCGTATTTGTGAATACAGCATAGGGATCAAGCTCATGTATGAGCAGGTGTATCGATATGCCTTCGCAGAGGCACACGGCTGCTTGATCTGTCGTGATGAGTACGACGGGATCACCTATTTTGACTATCCGATTGCAGGAGAGAACGGAAATATCGAAGCCGCTCTGGGGGAGATCGAGAAATACTGTCTGGAAAAGGATATTCCGTTGCGGTTTACAACCTTGCCACACGAGGTGCTCGGAGCTCTGGCCGCAAGATATGACGGCGTCAGACTGCAAAATACCTACCGTTATCGTGATTATTTTTACCGTGTTTCCGACATTTCGGCATTCGAGGGGAAGCGGTATGCAGGGCAGAGGAACCATATCCGTCGCTTTGAGCGGAATTATCCAAATGCGGTCTTCCGAAGAATGACGGCTCGGGATCTGCCGTCTCTTGCCTGCTTTATGGATCGCTTCAATGCACATTTCCAAAAGGACGAGCAGGAAGCAACCGAGGAAAAGGATGCGGCATTCCGTCTCTTGCAAATGGATAATGAATCGGATTTCCGCATTGGATGTATGGAGCTTGACGGTGAGATCATCGGGGTCGCCTTGGGTGAAAAGTGCGGAGACACCCTGGTAGAGCATATCGAAAAGGCACTTTCCTTTGATTATGAGGGGATTTATCCCGCCATGTTTCAAGCATTTGTTCGGATGTTTGCCACCGATTGCGTCTATATCAATCGGGAGGACGATGCCGCAGATCGAGGATTGCGAACCTCAAAAATGCAGTATCACCCCTGCTTTATGACACCAAAATATGACATGGACGTACTGAATGTGGCGTCCTTTGTATCAGAGATTCCGACTCTGCACACGCAAAGGCTGACTCTTGATGCGATCCTTCCAACCGATGCCGACGCATACGGTGCGCTTTGCTTGGATGATGCACGAAACCGTTATTGGGGCTATGACTACCGTGATGATTTTGCGGATAAGGTGCCGAACGGCTTGGACTTTTGCCGTATAGCGGAGGAGGATTTCAGGGAGCGTCGCGCGATCAATTTTGCGGTTCGTTTGAACGGCAGACTGATCGGAGAGGTGATCCTGTACCGATTCGACAACAGGGGCGGTGCTGAGATCGGTGTTCGGATCCTGCCTGCTTTTTCGGGGTTGGGATACGGACGCGAATCCTTTGCGGCAGTCTCCGATTGGGCCTTGTATGGCTTGAATCTGGTCACCCTTCATGCAAAATGCTTCCGAGAGAATACGGCGTCCGCCAAGATGCTTTCGGAGCTGATGCGGCAAAACGGGGAAGACGGGAGGATGCTTTCCTTTATCAGACAGATTTAAGGGAAAGTCATGCCCGATCGGATTTCGCATTGCGAAAGGGAATGAAAAATCCAAAACCCAGAATCCAAAATCAAAGAGTTTGTATCCGATTTTATATTGACAAATTTTTTTTGCTATGCTAAAATAAACTCAACCCTATTTGGGCTTGATAAAAATGATGCACATAAAAAGGAGATTGAAAATGGGCATTCTTACTTTTAAGGGAAAACAGTTTTATATGGACGGCGAACCCTTTACTGTGGTATCGGGTGCAATGCATTATTTCCGTATTCCGAATGAATATTGGTATGACAGACTTCTCAAGCTGAAGGAATGTGGCTTTAACACGGTAGAGACCTATACCTGTTGGAATCTCCATGAGCCGCGTGAGGGTGAATTCGATTTTTCGGGGGATCTTGATATTGAGAAATTCATCGATACCGCTACCGAGTTGGGTCTTTACGTGATCCTGCGTCCGGGTCCCTACATCTGCGCGGAATGGGAGTTCG
>JAZOPW010000194.1:0-2051 GCA_045655785.1 Eubacteriales bacterium | reverse complement strand
AGCAGAGCATAAAGCTGTAGCGGTAATTCAGCCAGTTCGGCTTTTGGAATCCATGCCAGAGCAGGTCAAGCACGCTGAGCGAGAAGCTTGCAACAAAGATCAGGATAAAGACACCCGAAACGATCTTTTGACGCATCGAATATTTGCTTGAGAGGAAGTACGCGGGAAGAAGCAACAGGGTCAAGAGACCGCAATACACAAACGGATATCCCGCGGGACGTACCGTATCGTAGGATCCTGGCATAAATTTATACAACAGATCCAGAATATCAAACTTGAAATTCCACTCCCATTTAGGGTTGGAGAAGGTGGTCTTACCGAAATTCAATGCATAGTATGCGCTCAAAAGGATGATGGCGGCAATACCGACGGCGATCATGGAATAGAGCGCGATACGGAAGAGCGACTTGAGGAAGTGTAATTTTTCATGCAAGGGATTGTTGCGGTATTCCTCGGCGTGCGCGATATAGTACAGGAAGAAGTAGATAAAGCAATAGATGCATACCATGTAGCCGATATAGAAGTTACTGAAAAGGGTAATGGCAAGGAAGACGGTATACATCTTGTATTTTCCGTATTTGATCAGATGCTCGATTCCAAGGGTAATCAAGGGGAGCCACATGACCGCGTCAATCCACATGGTGTTGTGCTGTTGGACGACGGCATAGCTTGTCAGGGCGTAAAAGGTGGAGAAGATGATGATCGAAAAGGGCTTTGGCTTCTCCATGGTGCGGTGCATATAGTACCCGAACGTGCCGCCGCAGATTGCCGTTTTCAGCAGAAAGAGAGCCAGAAGAGCCTCTAACATTCTGTTCTCGGGGAAGAGGCAAACCAGATAGGAGAGCGGACTTGCGAGATAATAGGCGTATATCCCAAGAAATTCGCCGCCCAAGGCGCGCGAGAAGGAATACAGGAGACTTGCGTCACCGAATACAGCCTTTCGGAGTGCCTCAAAAAACCAAACGTATTGACCGTTGAGGTCAAGCACCAGAACAGTGCCGTTGCCAAAGGGATGAATTTCCTTTGCAAGATAAATCAAATACATCAAGACTGTCGGAATCAGAATACAGAAGATCAGATATCCGTATTCCTGCAGAAATGACTTTTTTTGATGTTGAGGGTCGGATAACAGAACGGGATCCTTTTGGGTCGCGGCTGTTGAGGAGACGGGGGTGGTTTTGACATCCATTTTTTCAGTTCGTTCCTTTCTGCTCGGTTGTTTCGGACTGCACGTCAGTCAAGGTGCGTCGAATCGACTTTTCCAATTTGACACGGTCAAGCGTCATGTCGCGGTTGCAGGTTTCACACACGATGCGGACCTCGCTTCCCACACGCAAAACACGGAAGATGCTTCCGCCGCAAGGGTGTTTCTTTTTCAATTGGATCCTGTCATTCGGATGCAGTGGTATAATTTGCATATCGCACCTCCGAGAATGTCTTATCATTTGCGCAATACTATCTTAATACAGATATTATATCATAAAAAAAGCTTTCTGTAAACTGAATTTCTGTATTTTTAAACGTTTTTTTCCAAAAAATAAAATATCATTTGACTTATTCACAATTTGGTGGTATAATGCATGTTGGGATATTTTTATCGAAAAGCTTTCAAATTGCTTTTTATGAAGGAAACGGAGAGAAAACATGATCATTCTCGGCATTGATCCGGGACTTGCGATCGTCGGTTGGGGCGTGATCGAATACCGAAATACAAGGTTTCGTACCATTGCCTACGGATCGATTCAGACCCCTGCGGAAATGAAAACGGAGGAGCGGCTTTCCGCCATTTTTGACGGAATGAATGAACTGATCGAAAAATACCGTCCCGATGCGGTCGCGGTGGAGGAGTTGTTTTTCAATACCAATATTACAACGGGTATCCGTGTAGCCGAGGCAAGAGGGGTGATTCTTCTTTCCGCACAGCGTGCCAAAATTCCGTTGCAGGAATATACGCCGCTTCAGGTCAAGCAAGCCGTGGTTGGATACGGAAGAGCCGAAAAAAAACAGGTTATCTCCATGGTAACAATGCTTTTGGGGCTTCCAAAGCCGCC